>NZ_JBNLYE010000655.1:0-1463 GCF_050172095.1 Bacillus sp. GMs2/2 | reverse complement strand
ATATGTATTTTCACCACAAGTTAAGGTATACTGTGAAATGAAGAGCAATTTGTAAGGGGTAGTTGCTAGATATAGTGAGTTTACGCAGAGAAAAGATACAGTCACGGATTATCGTGGCTGTATCTTTTTTTGAGGAGTGTTCCCACAACACACTCTATACATATAGACTTTTCTTTTGTATGGTAGAAGCTATTTTGATATGATATATACGTACAAACACTTGCAAAATCACAAACACAACAAAGACAGTCTGGCATAACTGTCTTTGTTGTGTTTTTTCGTAAAAAGAGGCGGTCTTTGGACCGCCTCTTTTATGCCTGCTCTATGATTTTCTTTACTTCTTCAATCGTGAGTTCACTGGCTTGTGCAATGGTTTCTATTGAGACTTGTAAACGATGCATACCGAGAATCATTTGACGTTTTCCCTGTTGAACGCCTTGTTCAAGTCCTTTTTTCATACCTTCTTCTCGCCCTTTATTTAACGCATGTGCAATACCTGCTGCTTCATCCATCAATATCTTTTCGCGTGCTTCGTATGCTTGACGGAACGAAGCATCTTGGCTCATATGCTCCCATTTATCCATTGCCTTTTGTAAAATTGGATCCTGATTCATCGCAATCGCCTCCAGAGTATGTGTTAAATGCTCATCTTCATTGGCTGGTAATAGTAATAACCACCGAACAAAAGAATCTTCCCATGGATTTACTTTTTCCTCTCGCCACTGCTGTAGCAATTTTGGAATTTCCACGACATGAATTTCGATATCATCACTTAAGAGTTGCTGCTGTTGCATATTCCACAGTTTCCCCGTCGTATGAAATGCTTCATAGTCTTTAAACATGACAAAGTTCAATAAGTTGATTGTAATGGTTTTATGCAATGAGCTGTAGGGCATTCCCTTTTTTAATTGAGATGCATAGAGCTTGCTCCAATAATATAGGGAACGCTTTAAAAGGTCATGATTATTATTCAACTGGATTTCAATGTTAATTTTGGTTCCAGTGTCTAATGTAGCCGATACGTCTAGAATCGATAATTTATCCTCTTCATGCTCTCGATGTAAATGTGGATCTTCGAATTGAAGGGATTGAATGGGCGATTCCAATGAATCAGCTAACATTGCATTTAGAAATGTTAACAAAATATCTTCGCTTCCGGATGTCCCGAATAATTGTTTAAAGGCAAAATCAATACGTAAATTGACCAACTTTTGATTGGACATGGGCTTCCTCTCCCTGTCTGATAAGATCTCTTTTTTCTTATTGTACATAAAAACAAATTGAACATGCAAACAGGCTCTTATGATTAACATAAGAGCCTCACTGCAGATACATACAATAGATTAAATAACGACCATAACCTGACTTGAAAAACACCTAAAAATTTTCACAAAAGAAATCATATTTAGTATACATCTAATTAGAAATATATACAAAGAATGGTGAAACACATAGCTTTTTCA
>NZ_JBNLYE010000654.1:0-1464 GCF_050172095.1 Bacillus sp. GMs2/2 | reverse complement strand
ATAGCACTGTTACATAACCAAATCATTGGATTAATGGTATTGAAAAAGAATTGGAACCACTATGCTTACATAGAAGATATAACGGTAGATAAAAAATATCGTACACTCGGAGTTGGTAAAAGATTAGTTGATCAAGCAAAGCAGTGGGCAAAAAAAGGAAATATGCCCGGTATCATGCTTGAAACGCAAAATAATAATGTCGCAGCATGTAAGTTCTATGAAAAATGCGGATTTGTAATTGGTGGGTGTGATTTTCTTGTTTATAAAGGTTTGGATATTGAAAATGATGAAGTTGCAATTTATTGGTATTTGCATTTCAAATGAAACTGTTTTTAACATTAAACAAAGTCAAAATAAAAACCCCAATCTCTCTATATTAAAATTGAGAAACTGGGGTTAAGTTATTTAACCATATTTTTTATTTAAAACAAATAACTAATTAATAATCCTGCTGATAATAAGAAGCCAAAAATCGTATTTGTCATCGCTGTTGATTTCATTGCGATGCGCATATACCCAGGATCCTTTGCCCCTTTTTGGAAACTTTGAATCGCAGAAATTGGCTTTCTCAAACCTAGGAACATAACTAATGCCCAAGGGCTTATATAACCCATTAATACAATTACGGCAATCCATAAATACGCAATGAAAAAGGCTACCGCTAGTGTTACCACAGCTTTCTCTCTCCCAAGGAGGATTACTAATGTCTTTCTTCCACCTTTAATATCTTCTTCGATATCTCTGATGTTATTCGACATATTGATTGCACCGACTAAAATTCCAATTGGAATGGAAATCAATACACTTTCAATCGTTATCGTATTCGTTTGAATAAAGAAAGCAATGAGTACAAAACATGTCCCCATTAACAATCCGGAAACTAATTCTCCAAACGGGGTGTACGCAATTGGTAATGGACCGCCTGTATATAAATAGCCAACTGCCATCCCAATTAAACCAATGACAACTAACCACCAGCTGCTATTCATACAAATATAAATGCCAATAAAAGCTGCTACGACATATAATAAAAGCGCAACTGTTAACACATTTTTTGGCTTCAATCCATGACGGACAATTCCGCCACCGATGCCAACGGATTCAGCGGTATCTAATCCACGTTTAAAATCATAGTACTCATTAAATAAGTTCGTTGCTATTTGCAATGCTAAACATGCAAGCATCATCGCAATAAATAACAGCCAATCAATTTTAGCAACATAAAGTGATGCCACTGTCCCTAAAATTACAGGAGAAAACGTCGCCGTTAACGTATGCGGGCGCGTCATCTTCCATATTAATTTAGCGGAACTAATTTCTTTTTCTGTCCCCATAACTCTGTTCAATCTCCCTACATTTTAAGTATAAATTACTAGCAGTATCTTTCTATCTATTTTCTGCCACGCATCCATTCATTATATCAATAAATGATTATCCTTTCTAACAAATCAACTTTTAATAAAG
>NZ_JBNLYE010000653.1:0-1464 GCF_050172095.1 Bacillus sp. GMs2/2 | reverse complement strand
AGTTATTTTTAGTTTATCGAATAGTGTAATGGGGGGCCAATTAGATGATATATTAAATAAACGAATTTCTGATTTTTCCCATGATAATGGAAGTGGTAGATTTACATTATGGGAAGCTGCTTTTAAATATTATTTATCCAATCCATATATTGGAATCGGCGCTTTTAACTTTTCGAATTATTATGAGTATCAATTTAATGAAAAATTATATGTACACAATACATTTTTAGAAATTTTGTCTGAATCGGGTACAATTGGTTTTCTTCTATATAGCGCGTTTTTATTCATATTAATGTTCAAGCTAGCGCAGCATACTTTGTTTCGTGAAAAACCATATCTTCTATTGACTATGATTGCATTTTTATTTCAGATGATGTCATTGTCACTCATTATTAACGAAGCGTTCTTTTTATTTTTAGCAGTTGTTGTGAAGTATATTTCAATATATGAAGGAAGGGGAAAGATAGATGGTAAAATGTCTATCAGCACATAACGAGCCGCCTTATGTTTCTGTAATAACACCTTCTTATAATAGTATACGATTTATAGGTGAGACAATTTCATCTGTACAGAATCAATCGTATGAAAACTGGGAAATGATTATCGTTGATGACGGTTCAACCGACCAATCTGCCGCAAAAATTAAAGAGATAATAGAAGAAGACTCACGAATTAGGTTATTATCATTAAAAGAAAATGTTGGTGCTGCTAAAGCTCGGAATTTAGCGATCCAAGAGGCAAGAGGAAGGTACATTGCCTTTTTAGATAGTGATGATATATGGTTGCCACATAAATTGAAGACACAATTGTTATTTATGGAAGAAATGAATATAGCTTTTTCATATGCGTCGTATAGTTTAATTGATGAAAATGGTAATGAATTAAATCGTGAAGTGAGTGTACCAAAATCTGTTGACTATCATTATTTAGTAGGAAATACAATTATCGGTTGTTTAACAGTGATGATTGATCGTGAAAAAATTCCGTATGTCGAAATGCCTAGTATACAGCCGGAGGATACAGCGTTATGGCTGAACTTATTACATGAAGGGTATGAAGCAAAAGGGATACAGCAAGTGTTAGCAAAATATAGAATTGTTACAAATTCTGTTTCTAGAAATAAAATTAGAGCAGCTTTTCGGTATTGGAAATTGTTAAGGGAACAAGAACGACTGAATTCGGTGCAAATTTTTTACTATTTTAGTAAGTATGCTTATCATGCTTATAAAAAAAATAAAATCAATGTAGTTGGGAAGACGCAATTATGAATATACTGTTGATGACAGATAAATTGATAACTGGCGGAGCCGAAAGCTATTTCTGTAAATTGGAAAGTAATTTGCGTTATGATGATTTTAAGATTTATACAGCTGCAGGTGATGGAGAACTATATGAATCTCTTACTAGAAAAGAAAATTTTATATTACTTAGTCGATGGAATCATTTGAGAAATATTTATTATTT
>NZ_JBNLYE010000652.1:0-1468 GCF_050172095.1 Bacillus sp. GMs2/2 | reverse complement strand
ATATGGTACGAAGATATAGAAGATCTAAATAAAGCTCCCGATTTATTAGAAGATGAACATTTACTTGAATTTCTAGAAGTAGCTTATCATGCATCTTTTCTTACTGAAGAAGATAGAAGAATTAAATTTCGTATTGCGCTTGCGAATGTAAGTGAAAACGCCTCATTTAATGAATATGGTCATTTTAATATAATCCAATTCCGAGAAAAAAGAATATTTAATGTAAAAGAGATTATAAAGTTAGCTCCTGCTACAGATTTTGACCAAACTATAATTGGTGTATATATAGAAAATAATACATTATTTATTTGGGGATTAATTCATATAGGTAACTCTTGGAGTGAGTATCATTTTAGCAGAAATAGAAGTGCCATTTTACCACCAAATTTATTAACGATTTCTGTAAATGATCCTGGTAATATTGAAATTTCTAGATCTGGTAACACTTTATTAAAACTAACCAACGGAGGCCTAGATTCCCCTATTTCAAATTGTTTTAATAAAGGCCCTATTTCAGATTTTTTTGATACATCTTTTGAGGAAATGCTACTTGAATTTACAAAAAACTTAAATTTAGAAATAGAAGAATTTCTCTCTGATGAATATAACGAAACGCCTACATCAATATGGGAAGCATATACTGGATTTATCAAGTGTATTTTAAATGAAATAAAAAAGAAAAAACATGGTGGTTCTCTTATCATTATCGATAGTGAAAACCCTGAGAAATATCTTAAATCTTTTAAAATAAAATATCCTTGTAGTTTTAATTCCGCTTGGGACACAGTGAAAAAAAGTGAAATAACTCTTTATAAAAGTTATGAATCTTTTTTTACTAATTTAGAAATGAATAAAGTTTCCGTTGAAGATTTTAAAGAAAACAACATTTATAATCGGGATTTAAAAAAATGGGACGGGAAGTATATGGAGTTAACCAAACTTTTCGCATCATTTTCTGAAGTAGATGGTGCTGTAATAATAGATGATAAGTTGAATCTATTGGGTTTTGGCGCTGAAATCATCGATACTTCAAACATTAAAGAAATTCATATCGCTAGAGATGCAGATGGAACAAGTACACAGTCGATACCAATAGAAATATATGGAACTAGGCATAGATCGGTATTTAGATTTTGTTCAACCCATAAAGACTCCCTTGCATTTATCATTTCTCAAGATGGCGATATAAAAGCCGTTACTCAAGTAGAAGATAAGTTAACTCTTTGGACATCTATTGATTTAGAAAATTGATTATTTGAAGAAGACAACCTATTAAAATGATAGGTTGTCTTTTATTTTCAATCAAATTCTTTCAATGGATCTCTAATAAATCTTCCTTTTTTTCTAAAGATTCATAGACATATTCATTGTTCTTGCGAGTCTTGTCGAATAAAACCAATAATTTCAAATTTGGATTACGGTTATTTATAATAATCTTTTTATTTACTGCCTTTCTATTTAATTCGAT
>NZ_JBNLYE010000651.1:0-1475 GCF_050172095.1 Bacillus sp. GMs2/2 | reverse complement strand
TACTGCGAAATAAAGAGGATAATATTGTAAAATGGTTGTAAGGAGGGGGAGGAAGGTATGTTAACTTGGATCATGATCGTTGTATTATTTGTAGTAATTACTGTCATTGCGACGGTGTTAATTGGACGGAATGGTGATGCAAATTATAGCAAAGCGACAAAGGGGAATATTAAACGCTTAACAATGATTTATATTATACTAGCTGTCGTTTTAGTTGTTGGATTAGGGGTGTATATTTATTTTAAAGGTTAAATAAACTGAAAAATGTAAAAATCTTAAAATAGAAGTATGCTATAATATCAATATAGTTATTTGGTAATTAAGGAAAGGATTGGATGGAATGATTGAAATTACGAATGTGTCAAAAAGTTATAATGGGTCTACCTATGCAGTAAAAGACTTAAGTTTATCTGTACCTAGCGGAGAAATTTTTGGATTTTTAGGGCCGAATGGTGCGGGTAAATCAACGACAATTAAGATGATTACTGGCATTCATGGGGTGGACAAAGGGACAATTACGATTAACGGTATAGATATTATGAAAAATCCGATGGAAGCGAAAAAGACGTTTGGTTATGTGCCAGATAGCCCAGATATGTTTTTACGATTAAAAGGAATTGAATATTTAAACTTTATGGCAGATATGTATGAAGTGCCGAAAGACGTACGACAAGAGCGAATTGAGTCTTTAGCGAAGAAATTTGATCTTTACAATGCGTTATCGGATCAAATTCAAAGTTATTCGCACGGTATGAGACAAAAAATCGTTATTATTGGTGTGCTCGTGCATGAGCCAGATATATGGATTTTAGATGAACCGTTAACGGGGCTTGATCCGAAATCCGCATATATTTTAAAAGAAATGATGAGAGAACATGCAGATAAAGGAAAGATTGTATTTTTCTCGACACACGTATTAGAAGTAGCAGAAAAAATATGTGACCGCGTTGCAATTATTAATAAGGGGAATCTTCAGTTTAAAGGGAATTTAGATGAAATGAGAGATCATTTTAAATCCAATGAATCACTTGAAAAAATGTTCTTGGAGATGACGGGCAATGAGTAAAATTTGGACGTTAACGAAAGTATTATTAAAATTAAATTATGCAGATTTTATAACAGATAAGAAGAAGCGATGGGCGTATGTATTTTCATTTGCAGCCATTTTATTTGTCGGCTTTTTACTATTTGGTTCTATCACGCACGCAATGTATGAGGGAATGATACATTTAGGGCAAGATCCAGGAATGATTATCGCAATGGGACTTGCGATTGCGAGTATATGGGTATTTTTAATGAGTATAACGAACATTTTAACTGTATTTTACTATAGTAATGACATTGAAATGTTACTACCATTACCATTAAAACCAGCCCAGATTATTTCGGCAAAATTTTTAACAGTATTAATAACACAATACGTAATGAGTTCATTCATTTTATTACCAATCTTTATTACGTACGGATTAAAAAGT
>NZ_JBNLYE010000650.1:0-1480 GCF_050172095.1 Bacillus sp. GMs2/2 | reverse complement strand
TGTATTTATTGGTATTTTGGAATATTGTAAAGGAAAATATTATGTGAAATTCATACTTATTTTGGTACAATGAAGAGAAGTGCTAGTTTAAAGGAGGCCATTTTTTTGAAATCAAAAGTGCACTTTTGGACATTAGAAGTGCTAATGGTTGTAGGAATCATATTTATTTGCACAAAAATATCATTTTTATTTCAACCGATTGGTATCTTCATATCAACATTATTTTTCCCAATCTTAATCGCGCTTTTTTTATACTTCATATTTAATCCTGTATTAATCTTTTTGGAGAATAAAAAAGTACCTAGAAATTTAGCGATATTGCTGTTATATCTTTTTATCATAACATTAACTGCGGTTGGCGTTGGAGTAGTTGTTCCTACGATTTCACAACAGCTAATGGACTTGGTTAAAAATATGCCAGGCTACATAAAAGAGGGAAAAGTATACATACAAGAATTATCACATCATAGGTTGTTTGAATGGTTATCTACACAAAACTACGTTTCCATTGAAACAATTGAAAAAAATGCGATTGAATACTTAAAAGATATACCAAATACAATTACGTCGAGTGCAACGGCTTTATTTGGTATTATCACGAACGTTGCATTAGTTGTATTTACTGTACCGTTCATTTTATTTTACATGTTTAAAGATGGACATGCCTTTCCAGGGAAAGCGGTAAGTTTATTACCAGAGTCTTACCGTGAAGAGGGGCTTCGTATCATTAAGGAAACGAACGAAACATTATCTGCATATATTCAAGGGCAAGCGCTCGTTTGTATATTTGTAGGTGCGTTTACTTTTATCGGTTATTTAATTATCGATTTACCGTACGCTTTCGTTTTAGGGATTATCGCAGCATTTACAAACATCATTCCTAACTTAGGCCCATTTATCGGAGCAGCACCAGCTGTTATTGTAGGACTGTTCGTATCTCCGATGCAAGCCTTATACGTAATTATTATCGTAACAATTGTACAACAGTTTGAAAGTAATATTATTTCACCACGTATTATGAGCTCGAAATTAAACATCCACCCATTAACAATTATTATCCTAATTTTAGGGGTAGGTAACTTTGCTGGAATCATCGGAATGATTTTAGCAGTACCAGTTTATGCAGTAACAAAAACAGTTGTTTCGAACTTAGTGAGATTGTTTAAGACGAAGAGAAGTAATCGGAAATAGTAAAACCTGAGAAAGATACACCTCTTTTTAAGTGGTGTATCTTTTGTTTATAAAAAAATAATTAAAAGCGGGTTGGTTTGATTTTATTATATATTTTTTATACATCAAATTCAGCGATGAACTTGTGTGATATAAGCTCTATAAAACTATGTGGAATCCCTCTGAACTATCCAAATCATTTCCTTACAGCGTGCTATCATCATCATAATCGACTCCTTTCGAATTGGAATTACAGATGACTACAGTAATGACTTTGTCTTTCTTTTACAGAATCCATAGCCTGATTAAT
>NZ_JBNLYE010000649.1:0-1481 GCF_050172095.1 Bacillus sp. GMs2/2 | reverse complement strand
TTGTGTATTTGTGAGAAATATGTGAATTTTATGTTTTGTGAAAAAATATATTATATTAACTTTCGTTCTTGTATTGCAGTTGTTATGCATGTAAAAATTTTATCAGTTCTTTATTTAATTCATCCGCTTGATCGATTGGTGAACCATGACCACTATTTGTAAGAGCATGTAACTGAGAATTTTTAATTCGTTGTTGCGTAAGCTCAGCACTTTTGTAAGGAATTAGTTGGTCGTGAACGCCGTGGAAGATTTTTGTTGGGACGTTAATTTTATTTAAATCTTTCGTTACATCTTCATTTGCAGCTGCTTGTAAAATTTTGATAAGGGCATAAGAAGCGGACTGCATACCGAGATAAGAAAACCATTCAAGGGTTGCAGCCCGTAAGTTTCTATTGAAAAAGGATAAAGATACGTCATTTAAAAATTTTGGTAAATTAGCATACATTTGATTAATGAGAGCATCTGCTTGTTCTTTCGGTACACCGTAAGGGGACTCTTGATTTTTAACAAAAGAGGGGGAGACAGCGTCAATTAATGCGAGCTTAGAAATGCGGCGCCCATGATAGCGAGACATATAGCGAATAGAAAGAGCACCACCAACTGAGAAACCGACTAATGTAACGTTCTCTACTTGGAGTGCTTCTAGAACAATTGCGATATCATCGGCTAATCGATCATACGTGTAACCAGTCCATGGCTTATCAGATTGCCCATTCCCTCGTATATCCATGGCGATACAACGAAAGCCATGCTCTGGTAAAACATTGAGTTGATATTGATACATTTGATGATTTAAAGGCCATCCGTGAACGAAGAAAACAGTCTTACTACCTGGACCAGGATTAACGTCTTGCACAAAAATATGCACATCTTTCTCGACAGTAACAAACATAAAACTCCCCCTGTTCTATCAATAGGCTCCATTCTAAAAGCTTTGTTTTACTTTTTAGGCCGTCTATATAAAACATCCTCCATAATATACGTATTAATG
This sequence comes from Bacillus sp. GMs2/2, assembly GCF_050172095.1. Taxonomy (NCBI): domain Bacteria; kingdom Bacillati; phylum Bacillota; class Bacilli; order Caryophanales; family Bacillaceae; genus Bacillus; species Bacillus sp. GMs2/2. The sequence goes on along the minus strand of NZ_JBNLYE010000649.1, from coordinate 490 downwards.
ATCATAGATTTTATGCTCTGTATATAGTCTAAATATATTGCGTTTTTGGTACGATTTTCCTCAAATGTTCGATTTATCTTTGTTTGTCTATGAAAATCATTTATTATAATAAATGGTATTCTTTGAGATGTTATTTTGAAGGGGTGTTGAAGTGAAAGCAAGTTTTCTATCATATAAAGAAGAAGAAAGGAATGCAAAACTCCTTTTATGGGTGTTATATGTCATTGTTATTGTATATCAAATTTTCTATGCAATCGTATTAGAAGATAAATCAATAATGGATAAGGGATACACCATAATATGGCAAGTTATTTGCGGAGTAGCAATACTATGCGTGAATATATATTTACTGAAAAAAGAGAAGGCAAACCTTGTTAAATATGCATGGATATTTGCATACATAGGGATAGAAATCGCTAATATAGTTTCGTATATTTTTTATAATAAGGCGGCGTTTGATGCGACAAATATAATAGAAATTATTCTCATT
>NZ_JBNLYE010000648.1:0-1484 GCF_050172095.1 Bacillus sp. GMs2/2 | reverse complement strand
AATAGATATTAAAAAGAGGACACTATAAGCGCCCTCTTCCTTAGGTTTTAAATATGTTCTCCATGATCCATAAACACTTCAATTGCTTCGTTTTGTGGTATGTCTTTTACATTAGTAAGACCAAAAGTAAAAACAGCGGATAACATCATCATTAATAAGATTGCTTTTTTCATTTTAGCGCCCTTCTTTCTATGCTCTTTTTGTCTGCATCTAAAGCGATGTGCAAATACTTGCTTGCTTTTCTGTGATTTTCTGAACCATAGAATCTTTCACCTAAAAGAGAAGCATATTCTTTTACCCAATCATATAATTCTTCTTTTTCAAAATACGAAATACCTTCTATAACCACATTTTCTAATTCTTCTTGCGGTACATAGTTATGTACTGCTTTTAAAATTCGGAAATGATGACGATAACATAAGTCGCTAATCTTATAGCCATTCTCAATATATTCATTAGCGATATGACTATAACCTAACTTAAAATGTTCTCTTGCTAAAAGAAACATAGTTTTAGCGTTATTTTCTAATGAATCCTCTAAGTGTTTAATTGCTAACTCTGGCATGTTTTGACTTGCGTATAAAAGTCCTAAATTATGCTTAACTCGTTTAATAAGAAGTTCATCATTAGATTTTTGGAAGGTACCTAGTGCTGAAAGTAAATATTCCTCTGCACTTTCGAATTCATTTAGTCGAATGTGTGCCATTCCTAAAGTATTTAAGCATGCTGCAGTTTTTAATTCATACCCTGGACTAATTGAAAATACTTCATTCGCCTTTGTAGCAAATTGAACTGCTAGGATCGGTTTTAATACGTGATAGTAATGGACTGCAAGCCAATAATTAAATTCAGCTTTTTCAATTTCATCATGCATGTACTCTAAAAACGTTTCAGCTTTTTCAAATTGCATTCTTGCTTCACTATGGTTTGCTTTATTAATAGCGTAAATTGCTTTAAATAAATGATGATAGTACTCTAAAAATGTTTCTGTAGACTCTGGTAAAGGCTCGATTTTGTCCAGAATATCTTTTGTACTATCCATATCCCGAATTAGCAGTTTATACCGTGCATTCAATAAAGCGTAGTAGACTAATATTGTTTGGTCTTCCTTAATATTATTGATTTTATTTGCAATATCTTCTTTTATTTTCTGAGACTGTAATACACGTTGTGAAATCATAGCTTGATACCATTCGTTTAATAATTTTGTGATTTCTTCTTTAGAAATAATGTCAACACTCATCTACTTCTACCCCCTTTTGTTAAATGTTATCATGACATGCTTGTTTGCATAAATAAGTTTTTGAATATTCTAACTTAAAAAAATTATTTTTGAATATTCATGTTAACAAAATGGTCCCTTTTCAAACCTTAAAAAAGAACACATGTTTGTTTGTAGTGGCATTAAAAAAACAAAAGTGAGGTATTACATCATGGAATATAACAGCTTTCCTGTAGTACGTGGAAGAGGTATGGTGAAATGG
>NZ_JBNLYE010000647.1:0-1488 GCF_050172095.1 Bacillus sp. GMs2/2 | reverse complement strand
TAAGTTACATATTTTCCCTTTAACATCCCTCATTAGTGTGAGCTTCCTAAGTTGAAAGACCTATTAGTTAATAAACAATAGGACTTTAGTATAAATTGCTATTTTGCATTGTTTCTAATGTTATCCATGACTGCCCAATTTGATTAACATATGGCCTTTCCTGATTACAAATTTTACAGCGAGAAGGTGCTTCTTCATTTTCGGAATACTGTACTTCACATGTAGTGCCAATATAATTATTCATATTCCCGCTCCTTTTTTCATGTAATTGTTTCTTTATCAATATTTTAATAAAAATCAAAATATTCGAATCAATATTTGGAACGAAAACGAAGTGATACGAAAGTATGATTTGGTGATTGAAAGTTTAAATAATAAAGTTTCAATTCATTCTATTTTTCAAAACTGCAATTGATATAAAATCTTGCATACTTTTGAGTAAACTTTTTTACACTTGTAAAAAAGTTTTTTGCATTTCCCTACCTATAATTGCTAATATAGTAGAGTAGAACTTTTATAGAGAGAAGGAAAATTATGCACAATGGAATTCGAATGACAACTTTAGTAAAAAGGGCTATGTTAGTTTGTGCGGGGGTATTATTCACATACGAAGTGGCTTTTGGATCAGTACATACTGCTCTAGCTAGTACAGAGGATGAAGCAAAATCTGTTCAACTTGTAAGTGAGATTCAAACATCTCTTGCTCCGAAAGAAGCTCCAAAACATTATAACGGGCAAGTTAGAAAAGTCGCTTATTTAACATTTGATGACGGTCCTGGAAAATACACAGCTGAGCTTTTAGATATGTTAAAGAAAGAAAATGCAAAAGCAACATTCTTCCTAATTGGTTCAAACGTAAAAGCTTTCCCTGATCTTGTAAAACGCGAAGATGCTGAAGGCCACTACGTTGGGATGCACAGTATGACTCATAACTACAAGAAACTTTACACTGAAGGTCATTACGTAGATGAAATGAAGGAAGACCAAGGCTTAATCGCTGGTGTTTTAGGTAAATCACCAGTATTAACTCGTCCATCTTACGGCTCTATGCCAGGATTAAACGAAGCTCTTCGCAACAAAGTTGTAGAAAATGGCTTAAAAGTTTGGGATTGGACAATTGATTCTTTAGACTGGAAATATAACAAAATGCAAGTTGATGCTGCATCTGCTAAAATTGTAGAAAACGTGTTACATGGTGCTACAAATCCAACAGAAGTTATCCTTATGCATGATATTCATCCACAATCAGTAAAAGCAGTTCCTGGAATTATTAAAGGACTGAAAGAAAAAGGATATGAATTAGAAGCATATAATGAGAACGAACACTTCCCATTAAACTTCTGGCATGATAATCGTATGTAATGAAAAGACTTGATTCCCTCTAGTAGGTTATCAAGTTTTTTTTATCGTTTTTAGAATTTCCTTATAGAGAAAACCTATACACGCTTGCACCATATCAATAGTATACGTCCCTTTCCTTTTATCAAA
>NZ_JBNLYE010000646.1:0-1489 GCF_050172095.1 Bacillus sp. GMs2/2 | reverse complement strand
AGGAATTTAATATATTAATAAACTACTAACTTCTTTACTCCAGCCAAATTTTGAGGCAGAAACCTTTCTGCCTCAAAACAACGGGATAAAATATAAAAGAGTCTCATTAAAAAATGAGACTCTTTTACAATTTCATATTTAAATCGATTTCGAAGTTTGCTTACCAAAGATAAATACCCTAGTAAACACTGCCATTATAACTACTATAACCAGAAAATAAAGTGGCATCACCAGTAACGAGCCCGTATGCAATTGACTCATTCCCCAAATTGTCATCGCTACAATTACATAGTATCCTAAGCTAAACAACGCTCCAGCTGTACCAATGACATCTTGAAAATCTACTAACGCTAAACTTAAACAATTAGGTAACGCTACTCCAATTCCTAATAGCAATATAAACATCGCTATTAAAAATACAACCATATATATTACATTCGGATTTGATCCCACAAACGTAATAACAGATAAAAGGATAGCTCCTCCTGTCATTACAAGACAACCGATATATATAATTTTCTCTGGTTTATAAGTAGCAAGTAAACGTTTTGAAATTTTCGCTCCAACAATAGAAGCAGACGCTACAACAATTCCTAGAAAGCCATACATACTAGGCGATAACTGAAAGTATTCAATAAAGATAAACGGCGCTTCTGCATAATAGCTAAATAAAACACTATTTGCTCCTCCAATTAACAGCCCATATGTTACCACTTTTGGATTTGTAATTAACCTCTTCAAGACTGAAAATACATTTATTTTATTCGTTACTGAGCCCGTTTTTGTTTCAGGAAGAGAAACAAACGTATACAGAAAAATACCGATACTCATAACTACTAAACTTAAAAATACTATTTTAAATCCAAACATTTGATCAAGAAAGCCACCAATTAACGGTCCTATCGCTGGTGTAAAAGCAATGACTGCTGAAATTTGAGCAAACATAACATGCCTCTTATGCCCTTCTACACTTTCACGAAGAATCGTTTGCGTCACAACTGATCCTGCACTTGCTCCAAACGCTTGAATAAAACGACTTACCAATAAAACTTCAATGGAATTTGCAATAAAGCACAAGAAACTCCCAGCGCCATATACGACAATTCCAAATAACATTGCCCGGCGACGGCCAATTATATCTGATAGCCATCCAATAAAAAATACACCTAAAGCAAATCCAGCAAAATACACACTAAGCGTTAACTGCACCTCATTATTACTTACATGTAACGCCTTTGAAATGTCCGGTAAAGACGGTGTGTAAATCGTTTCACTAATTTGCGGAAATGCGACAAGAACAATCATTAACAAAAGTGATGGTACTGAGACTTTTTTCATTTTTCATACCCTCCTATAACTTTGAAAATCCCAGAAATAAAAAGACTTTCCTTAGCTACGGAACAGGAGGGGCCATTATAGAAATCCGGTCATAAAACAACAAAGAAAACACCTCAATTACGTATGTTAATACTTATAGGAGGGTAATATT
>NZ_JBNLYE010000645.1:0-1497 GCF_050172095.1 Bacillus sp. GMs2/2 | reverse complement strand
CACACAATTTGGCACGTCTATTCAACGAACTCCATTTCGGTCGTCATTATAATTTGGATTTATATGCAGATTGATTGGTGATGTCCTCAAATACTTGACTTCCAATAATATAGTATCCATGAAGCGCGGCCTCTTTTGAAGCGTCTACCATACGGAAAGAAACAATTTCACCTTGCATTTTTTCAATTTGTTTTTTGTGGAGATCTACTACTCCTCCTGTCCAAATAATAGGATCATACTGGTCTAACTTAAATTGTTCTTGTAATACACGCATGATGTCTTGGAAATGTGTATCCAACTCTTTTTGAATTAAAATATCCACCTGACTTGTCTCATAATTTTCTTCTTTATCTCCATATCCTTTTTCTAATATTTTTGGCATGTCATTAATATGCAATTGATTACTTTCACCCGCATGATTCTGCAGGATATTCTTAATATTTTTCAAAGGCTTGCTACATCCTAGTTCCGTCTCATAATGATTTAAAATGACATTCTGTTTCATATCTGTCATTTCTAATGTACGAAATCCACCATCAATAATTAAGATGCGATCTTGTTCCTGAATGATTCCCTCTTTTAAGAAATAGGCATGTAAAGCGATCGGTTGCTGAAGAATCAAAGCATTTTCAACCGTAATATTAATAAATTTCCCATCAATTTGTACGGAAGTTTCTTTTTTTAGTGCACGTTGTAATTGCTCATGCTGACTACCAAAACAAGTGACTGGAAGCCCGGTAACAACTAAAGGTAACACGACATTTTCTTTATAATCCTTTGCAATGCAACCAAATATTTGTTGTTTAAACTCTTCGCTTTCATAATAATTTTCTATTTCTTCGTCAAATGGAGGAAGAAATGAAGCGTCAGATTGATGTGCTTCATTTCCCATGTAGTATGCAAAGTCTAAGTCTATAAAACTTACCTTTGTTAAATCTTCACTTTCAGCATGATTAGGTACAGGAGCTAGTGTGGCAGCTTCACTCTTAATCGTCACCTCAGAATCTACATCCTGTCGATATGCCCGCTTAGTAAAACCAATTCCTACATCAATTGCATACAGAGATTTCATACTTTTTTCCTCACTTTCTCTTTTTAGAATTAAATCTAAGCACTCTCTTCTTTCCCTTCTTTCACATATTTCTTTTCATTTTCCATTTTTTCTCCGTCTAGGTTCTTACTATTTTGTTTTATTTCATTATCCTTTTCATCTTTTTTCTTTTTGTTATTTTCGTTTTCTGTTAAATCTTTAATAGTAGAAATGACAACCGGTGTGGCTGTAAGCAGTTGTGGTAATGTTTGTTTTGCAACATTAGCTGCAGTTACAGAGAATTGTTTACTTGTCTCGGTTACCTTCTCTAATGTTTCCTTTATGTTTCCTTCTTGTAGTTTGTCTTTTACGCTTTTTCCTTTTGTTTGTATAGCTTTCCGATTTTCTTTTTTTAACAGAGATACTATGACTCCGGTCGTAATCCCAATCACAGCATATTTAAATAT
>NZ_JBNLYE010000644.1:0-1512 GCF_050172095.1 Bacillus sp. GMs2/2 | reverse complement strand
CAATATGTAAATAGATGGTGCAATTTTACCATGACGTCTTGTTTTGATTTGATGGCATACTTCAAGGTCCTCTAACCAATTCAGAATAAAGTTGATGATCGGCACAGAAATACCCGATTTTTCACTGATTTGATTTTGTCTCATTTGAGAGTAGCCTTCTTGTACTAGGTAAGATAAAACAACTTCTAATGCCTTATAGCGGCGTGGTGTTTGTTCGAAGTATTCTTTAGTGGTTTTACCTTCATACTCGAACAGAATAATATCAATAGCTTTAATTACTTTTTTAACAGATTTATTGATAGCACCTGTAGGAACATGAACAAGGTTTGGACTTAATTCTCGTTTTGCTGTACTTAGTAAAAAATTATTTAGTAGCACAAAAAACCCTCCTATTTTTTCCACCACACATTTGTTAAGGAAAAGCAGAGGATTTTCTTCACAAGAGATTCACTTTGTGCTAAAATAAACGTACATAAGTGAATAAATTCTATGCGTTAAAAACCCTACTTTCTGGGATTTTTAATTGGTGTCTAGTTTGCCGACCGGAACAACCAATTAAAAATTTGTGAGGTAGGTTTTTTTTTGTTTTGATAAACTTATTTTAGCGTTCTTCTTGCAGAATATCAATCTTTTGAAAGTAAAAATTACACTAAAGTGTTAATAATGTGTTTATTTTATATAGAAAACAGTTGTTTGAAGGTCCCTATTTGTCTGAAAAATATTGAGAAACATGTGTATTTCCCTGTTTCTGTAATAAAGCCCTCGTTTTAGAACAATCGTTTGATATAATATATTGAATATGTCTGAATTTTCTTTCAAGAGGTGTGAATGTATGAACTACTGGAATAGGAAATTACAAGAAGAAATTAATAATGCACATAAGACATATGATTGTTTTGCTGTTGAAGCAAAAGTTTCTAAGTCTACTCTAACTGATCTGTTTAAATATAATAAAGAAGTTTCAATGTTTAGTGTGTTTAAAATGGCGAAAGTTATTTTCCCAGATAGAAGAGACATCCATGAAGAATGTTGTATAAACATTTTTTCTCAATATGAAAGAAATGTAAAAATTAATATGAAAAGATTATTTGTTATCGCATACCTTAACGGTTATTCCTCGATTTTAAAATATTTAGTTGATTTATCTAGCAATCATACAGATTGTAATGTGAAAAAATATTCTCCACTTTTTAAACTGTTCTATGAACGCCCTAGGGGTGGAAATCCCAAGGAACACCTTTTGTGTTTAGAAGATATTCGAAAAACAGTTCCTAAAAAAGAAAATTTAGATATGGAGATATTTTGTGATATTTTATACTTACTGTCTAGTGGTGATATCGGAGATTTTGGAATGTTTGATACATATAAAGATCGTGTTGTTACCAATATTTCTAAGATTAAAAATCAAGATTTAAAACCACTATATAATTACTGGATTACTGACATTTGGAGTTATGCTTTATTAAGAAGATTAAAAGTTAATGAATTTAGAGAACAAAATAGTAAATTAAT
>NZ_JBNLYE010000643.1:0-1516 GCF_050172095.1 Bacillus sp. GMs2/2 | reverse complement strand
AGCGCATTCTCTTGAACATTATATTGATGAAAAAAATATACAAGATATCCTTGCTATTGTACCAAAAGAAGATATAGAGGGTATCAGAGATTTAGCAAAGTCACATGAAAATAATATAGAGTCACAATTGAAGTTTTTATTGGTTATGGTGGTAGCGGAGCTATCAGCAATTAAGGATCAAAAAAATAGCAATTAAGAAATCTATTTTTCTTTTACAGTTAATGAATGGAATTATGAATATTTTGTATGTAAAAACACTATCTGTTGATGGTGTTTTTTGTTTTGGAGAGAGTGTGATGGTATGACAGCTTTCTTGTTTGGAAGCGGTATGAAAATTTTTCTTAGTGTACTAATCGTGGTTCAGTTCATTAAAGCTGAGGAAGTAAAATTCTTAGATTGATAAATAATAAGGAGAGTGAATGTAAATGATTACTGAAATAAGAAAAACAATATCAGGTACAGAGTATTGGGATAACGGAAAGAAGAAAAGCTTATTCGTTCCTATAGGCGAAGAACCAGGATTCGAAGTGACTGTTAATCCTGAGAGTATGATTATGGGTGTGGACTTATCAAACGGTAAAGATATGACAGTGATTAGTGAAGTGCCAGTATTGAGTAACATGACAGTGAAAGAGTTACGTGAGTATGCTGGTGAGTTAGATATTGAAATTCCAGCTGATGTTAAAAAGAAAGAAGACATCATTGAATTATTATCATGAAGTACTGTGACTTTAACGGCTGCCAAAACAAGATAAGTAAGGGACGTTATTGTGAAGAACATAAGCGTAACAAACCAAGGAAGAAGAAAGATAAGAAGAGCGTCTATCATCATGAGAACAAACCGTTTTATAGAACAGATGAATGGAAGTATGTCAGGTCTCAAGTATATGAACGAGAGAAAGGATATTGTCAACGATGTAAGAAGTTTGTCTTTGGTCGAAGTGCTCATGTTCATCACATCATACCAATTAAACAAGATGAAACACTTAAATTAGAAAAAAACAACTTAATGCTACTTTGCCCAAAATGTCATATCAAAGAAGAAAATGAAGATAAACCGAAAAAGGTTTTCCCGAATTATTTTGGATAGCCCCCCTATCAAAAATTAAAATTTATCCTCTGGGGAGGATAGGTAGCGTAGGGGGCATATCAATAGTTGCACCATTTTAAAAAAATGAAGGGGGGTGTGAAAATGGCTCGAATGTCAAAGAAGAAAAAGTTGGAAATGCTAGATGTTGCAAGGGATGAAGAACGAAATAGAATCATAAAATTATTGACTGATGATGACAATTTCACACCTTCATTAGAACCATTAATTGAAAATTATTTAGATGCTTTTATCATTTATAAAACGATGTTTGAAGAATGGAAAGCCGATGGTTTTGCTCCTACAAAAACGCATAAAAACAAGGCTGGTGCAGTAAATGAAATGAAACATCCGCTCGCCCAACAAGTTGAAACTTGGAATGATAAGAAGAATAAAATGTTAGAAGCTCTAGGAATGACGAATAAGGGA
>NZ_JBNLYE010000642.1:0-1519 GCF_050172095.1 Bacillus sp. GMs2/2 | reverse complement strand
GATAGAATAGGATGCTTTTTCGTAATCATATTGTTATAGAAGATTTATATACTTATGCTACGCTGCGATACTCTTCTTCTTTTTCTTTTTTCTGCTTAGGTGCTTGAATTAAAATTGCGATAATGAATGACACGACACATAATACACCTATTACCATGAACGTTGGTTTGAATCCACCTAGAAGTGCACCGATAAAGGAACCTGCAAGCGCCCCAAATCCAAATCCTTGATACACAATTCCGTAGTTCTTACTATGGTTTTTCATACCGAAGAAATCACCAACAATAGCTGGGAAAATAGTGATATTTCCACCAAAGCAAAACGCTACACTTGCTACACATACGAAGTAAATACCATAATTTAAATCTACAAAACTTAGAACTAAGACTGAACTCGCCATAACAACAAAAGTACCAGTAACGATTTTTAAACGCCCAATTTTATCCGATAACGGTCCTAAAATGATACGACCTAATGTATTGAAGATTGCAACCATAGCCACCGCATTAGCAGCTGTTGCTGCGCTAAGTCCTACAAGTTGAACACCAATGTCTTTTACCATACCAATTAAGTATAAGCCACTCATACATGATGTAAATAACATGATAAATAATAAGTATACTTGTTTTGTGCCTAACATTTCTTTCGTTGTGTATTCCTCAGTTTTTGTTTCATGAACTGCTCCTTGATCTGCAGCTTGATGGATTAAACAAGCACCAATTACAATCATAGCTGTAACAATTAAACCCCAGTATATAAATGCTTGGGATACACCAACTGATTCAATCAACTGTGCGTTAACGTATTTAAAGATTAAGCTACCTGAACCATATGCAGAGACAGAAATACCAGCAATTAAACCTTTACGCTCTGGAAACCACTTTATTAAATTTGATAGTGAAGTGATATATGCTGTACCATCTGCATAACCTACAACAACTCCCGCTAGTACATAAAGTAATATTAATGAGGATGCTTGTGAGCTAAGTATTAATCCTAGTCCTAATGCTAATCCAGCTATCATAATAAGTTTACGAAGTCCCCATTTTTCTTGCAATTTACTCGCAAATAAAGTTGAAAATGCTAAAGAAAGACTAGTAATTGAGAAAGTTATCGCAACAGCGTTAAGACTCCAACCGTATTTACTAACTAAAGGCTGATTGAATAAACTCCATGTATATATCGTCCCAAGCCCCATTTGTACTATAACTGTGCCAAGGACAACAAGCCATGGATTAACAGTTGATTTTTTCATACCTTTCCGCCTCCTCTTTCTATTTCAATGCTATTCGCTAAATTTACTTTTTTTATGTTCATTTTGGTCACCTCTTTTGATTTAACACCTTCATTGTATAAGATGTTTTTGTTTATGTAAGCACTTACAAGACAGAGCGTCAAAAACGTAGAATCAGTTACAAAAAACGAAGGATGAAATACAAAAAACTACTGATTAAATACAATAGAAAAATTTTTTATACTTCAATCCACCTTATTTTTTATAAAATCACAAATTTTTTTC
>NZ_JBNLYE010000641.1:0-1493 GCF_050172095.1 Bacillus sp. GMs2/2 | reverse complement strand
AATTGTAAAAAGGAACATCTGCTGTATAAAACGGAATAAATAAGAACTGAAAATATTGTAAAACAGAAGAGGCATACATATAATTAAAATAAAGTTTAAGTTTCTGAATCTTCAATAACGGTGGTGATAACATGTTTACTGAAGAACGTCGAGAGAGAATCTTAGAACTACTTAATACAGATGGAAGAGTAATCGCAAAGGAACTTGCGGAAAGATTTGATATGTCTATTGATTCTATAAGAAGAGATTTGTCTATTATGGAAAAGGATGGTTTATTAAAAAGAACGCACGGAGGTGCAATTGAACTTACGCGAGTGAGGAACTTAGCTGCGGAACCAGCTAAACGTTATAGTGATAGCTCAATATATGAGGACACAATTGCAAAAGTTGCGGCATCTTATATACAAGAAGATGATTCTATTTTTATTGGCGGGGCTTCCATTCATAATGCGATGCTGAAATATTTACCGGAAGTATCATTTACGGTTATTACGAATTCTATAGAAATAGCTGGTCATCTAAGAGAATATAAGAACATCGATACATATTTAATTGGTGGAAAAGTAAAGCCTTCAGGAAATATTACTGATACATTTGCCTCTGAATTGATAAGTAGATTTTCTATTGATTTTTATTTCTCTACAGGTGGAGGCATTTCATTACAAGGTATTAGTACTGCAACACCTGAAGTTGCTTATTTTAGTAAAAGAGTAAGTGAAATTGCTAGAAGAAATATTTGTTTAGCTCCGCATAATAAACTTGGAATAGATTGTTTTATAAGAGGAGAGTCTCTAAAAGAAATTGACCTTATTATAACTGACGAAGAGGCTAGTAAAGAAACTGTTCAGGAATTTGAGAAACAAGGTAAACAAGTTGTAATAGCGCGATTATATTCATTTGAAAGGAGTTTGACATGATTGTAAAAGAGCAAGAGTTTCATATAAATGGATTAACTTATACAATTCGTTCTGCAGCTGAGAAAGATGCTGAGCAGTTATCGAAAATTAGAGTTCAGATTGATGGAGAAACTGAAAATATGGATAGAGATGCTGGAGAGGGATTTATAGATGACCTAGGGTTTCAAAAAATAATAAAAACAGATAGTGAAGAAACGAAGAATCTCTTTTTAGTTGCAGAAGTGCAGAATCGAATCGTTGGATTTTCAAGGTGTGAAGGATCAAATTTTAAGAGATTATCTCATAAAGTGGAGTTTGGTGTTTGCATTTTAAAAGAGTTTTGGGGATATAAAATGGGTAAGAGCCTATTACAACAATCTATTAAATGGGCTGACGAAAATGCAGTAAATAAAATATCTTTACAAGTATTAGAGACAAACGAGAAAGCTATTCATCTTTATAAAAAAATAGGTTTCGAAGTAGAAGGCATTTTGAAAAATGACAAAAGACTATCGGATGGAAAGTATTATAATACGGTAGTGATGGGAAGATTTACTAATACTTTTCATAAAAGAGGGGAAGAGGTATGTTTTACAG
>NZ_JBNLYE010000640.1:0-1527 GCF_050172095.1 Bacillus sp. GMs2/2 | reverse complement strand
ATCAATGGAAAAAACCAAATACAAAAAATAAAGCATATTATAATAAACTGAACATTCGCAGTCAGCAATATACCTGCTAGTATAATAAATACCAGCACATTAGATAGTATTACTACCATTTTATCTTTAATAAATTCACCTATATTCATGGCATTATATACCCTAAGCTTCTTCTTGTTGCAATTGGATTTTCTATACCTATCTCTTCAAGCTTTTTTCTTAATCTATTTATATTAACAGTTAAGGTGCTATCATCCACAAAATAATCAGACTTCCATAAATTTTCAATGAGTGAATCTCTTTTTACAATATTTCCGCGATTATTTATTAAGCATGAGAGTATTTTAACTTCATTTTTAGTTAACTCTACAGAATTGTCTTGATAAGTAACTGTTGCATTTGAAAGATTTAAAGTAAAATCTCTATAAATTAAGATATGATTCGTCTTGAAATCCCCAGATGTTCTTCTTAAAATATTTGTTACTCTTGCTACATGGAGGTTTTAATGAACTCTCTTCAACCAGGACAAACATATGAAATATCCAACGCTTATGTAGGAATGACGGATAAAGTCCCAACTCGTGTGATTATTCATCGACTAACAAAAGAACAACAACAAAAACGATTACAAAATCAAACTGTAAGAGAAAAAAGAAAGGAATGAAGTATTCTGCTCGTAGTAAACGATTTAGCGGGATCAATGTATATGACAAATACCTATACAGATATTGTCCCGATGGGGCAGGTACATGATTGGTATTCTTTACGTTGGCAAATCGGGATTTTATTTAAAACATGGAAAACTGATTGCCATTCTACTCTGTTCTTCTACCATGTTTCAAATGCGGCAATTACTTCTTATGAAAAAGAAACGAGAACTGAGTGAATATAAGGCCATATATATGATTAAAGATTACTTTCTTCTTCTATTCCGAGCTATACAGAAAAACACCCAAGAGCTATCAAAGATTCTAATTCGCCTGTTCAACCTCCTATAGCAAAACGGGAGAAAATCTCATCGATATGAGAAGAAAACAGTCTTTGATATATTCGGTATCGTTTACAATTGTACCATGTCTGATAATCAAGCAGCTTAATTCAAAAAAATGAAAACCGCTAGGGTTTATTTCGTATGCAAATCTTTAAATTCCTTACACATAACCTTTAGAAAAAAGAAACACTCTCTACTATAATTGACGTTGTATGAGCTTAGCTTGATAGAGATGGGATACCGCCACATACCTATCAAGCTATGGTTGCGCATGTATAATACCCCCTCCTAGTGAAGATCCATGCATAAACCTACTTACACATTTCTTTACGAACGCAAAAGAACAGACTATTTAAATAGTCTGTTCTTAAGGTAAATGATATAATTTTAGAGTTTTTACACTAGAACCAATTGTTTATGGATCATAGTGCTAGTCCATTTATTATTTCCAAACTCATTTAGAATGTTCAATAAATGGGGGCAGATTATGTTGATATTCCGTATAAATAATATCATTACATTAATTTTCTTTCGGA
>NZ_JBNLYE010000639.1:0-1528 GCF_050172095.1 Bacillus sp. GMs2/2 | reverse complement strand
GAAGATTTATATCTGTGCTTGATGAAGGGAAATGAAACTTCTAGTGCACTACCAACTTATGAGGATATCGTTTATAGACAAACGAATATTTCTGATTTAACGATTTCCACTACTTCTACTAATTTTACAAAGTGGGCATCTAACAAAAAAATTATTAACATTGTCAAAAATACAGCGTTTGGATTAGCTTTTAATCTTGCTGGTCTAAATCGTGAAGTAAAAGATAAAATCTTTGCTAAAACACGTAAAAAAGGTGTGTCTTTTGAAACAGCGAAGGCGAAGGCGTATCCAAAGTTCGCAGTAGGGGTTGTATTCCCTTTAAATGATGGAACAAAAATATTACGTTGGTACCCAAAATGTACAGTTGCTCCAGTAGAGGAATCTTGGAAAACACAAGGTGATGAAATGACTGTGGATGACATTGCTTACACAATTACAGCAGATCCATTGTTATTTAATGATGTAACACAAGCTGAATTGGATACTGGTGATCCAGAGGCAAAAGGAATTAAAGCTGAAGATTTCCTAAAACAAGTAATTTGTGATGAATCTCAACTAGCGCAGCTAGGTGGAACAACTCAAACAGGTAAATAAGGAGGGCAATTATGGCACGTTTAAGTGATTTAGTTAACGTTAATATAAATTTGAATAAAATCAAAATACAGGGTGTTGATATCCCTGTTATTTTTACGTTTGAATCATTCCCTTATGTGGAAGAATCTTATGGGAAACCATATCATGAGTTTGAAAAAGATATGAATGAAATGTTGGCAAAAGAACAATTTAGCTTAGGGGAAAATGAAGCGAAATTGATGCAATCTTTAATTTACGCGATGATGCGTAGTGGAGGTACTGAGTGTACACCAACAGAAGTGAAAAATTCAATTCCGCTTTATGATTTACCTGATATTTTCAAAGTGGTATTTAACATTTTTAACAATCAAAACTTCCAACATTCCGATATGGAGAAGCTCAAGCAAGAAAAAAAGTGAAAAACATACTGACTAAAAACGAGGAATCTCAGTCCGAATTGGACTGGGATTTTTATTTTTATGTTGGTAATACGTTGCTTGGTTTAAGTATGAATGACTTCTGGAAAATAACACCTGCACATTTTTTAAAACAATTCATTATGCATCTCAGATACAACAATCCGGATGCATTACATGAGCAGAAAACGAAACAAATCTACACGCTAGATCAAACACCATTCCTATAAGAAATGAGGTGAGAAAATGCCTGGGAATAGCAAAGAAAGAAACGTTGTTCTTAATTTTAAAATGGATGGCCAAGTTCAGTATGCAAATACATTGAAACAAATTAATATGGTTATGAATAATGCAGCGAAAGAATATAAAAATCATATTGCAGCAATGGGCCAAGATGCGACAATGACTGATAAACTTCTTGCTGAAAAGAAGAAGCTTGAAATTCAAATGGAAGCAGCCAAGAAACGTACAGCTATGTTACGTGCTGAATATCAAGCTATGTCCAAGGACACAAGTACAACCGCCGAACAACTCAATAA
>NZ_JBNLYE010000638.1:0-1538 GCF_050172095.1 Bacillus sp. GMs2/2 | reverse complement strand
CCTATAAAAATTTCTACTCTTAAAGGAAAGATCTTTTCAAGAACGAATCAATATCTAACATACAAATAATGGAGGTGTGAAGTTTGGAATATGGATATTTTGCACAAGAAGTAGCAAAACAACTAGATATAAACACCAATACACTTCGCAGATGGTCAATTGAACTAGAAAAAATGGAATATATATTTGAAAGAAATGAGCGTAATCAACGAATTTACTATGAGAATGATATAGATATCTTAAAGCAAATGAAAGAATACTTAAATCAAAACTGGAAACTAGAAGAAGCTGCAACAAGAAGTATGGAAAGCATGGAAAATACTGAAGAGAACGCTCAGAAAACGGATAGCGTTCATGAGGAAAATGAAGTTCAAGTAACGCTCAGAAAACGTTCAGAAACTGATATTTTGATGATTCAAGAAAAATTTTCTCACATGCTTGAGCAACAAGATAAAATTGTACAACAAAACCAAGATATCATTAAATTGTTATTACAGGAACGCTCAGAAAAAGAAGACAAAGATCTACAGATTCAGTTATTACAAGAAAAACTGGATAAAGCAATTGAACTATTAAATGAAGATCGCCAAGAACAGCAAGATAACACCAAAAAAACGTTCATTCAACGTTTATTTAATTTAAATTAAATCAGATATACGTTTTTTATCAAATATATCTAATTGAGCAAAAAAAGCGGTAGCTACCGTTTTTTTTTTGCTCATCCTTACAACACGAATATGTAGTTTTGTAAAAAAAAATTCTATGATACGTTTTTTCTTGTTAAATTTCGAAGAGTGTAGTTTTTTACAACTTGTGTTACTAATCCTAACTAGAATAAATAGCCTGTGATACATGATGCTATTATAAGGGTTGATTAATTACATAAACTTTCTACTAAAATCATCAAAAAGCATCATGTCATTGGTAAAGAATACTTATAATTCAGTGGTATGCTCAAAAATAGAAAGCTTGTAAAAGCGATTAGTGACATGTCTTGGTCACAATTTCAAACAATGTTGAAATATAAAGTAAAGTGGTGTAGTGAACAATTAGTTGTAATATCTAAAACATTTGCTTCTAGTCAATTATGTTCCAATTGCAACTATAAAAACATAGATGCTAAAAATCTAAACATTCGTGAGTAGGATTATCCTTATTGTGGCACACGTCATGATAGAGATCGTAACACAGCGCTCAATCTTAGAAATGAAGCTAAACATAAGAACTATCGGGATAGCCTACTGAATTAGAAACCGTTTGGCTTCTGTACTTAGGTATCCATTACCTCAAGGATACTAGGTACTCAGTTGTCCAATATATTTTTCTTAACATATCTTATTGGACCTTTCTTATGGATTCAAAAAACTCTTTATATCGCTAATAAAAACATGTTAATCCTATTTCCTAAAATTAGTTAAGTGTTTACTTTGTCAATTTTTAGGTAAGATTGACAAATCCTCTAATTTCTTAACCACATAATAAACCTGTATAGGAAACTCCATGTTTTTTCTAGTCTTCTTTAATTCATTTTGCCAGAC
>NZ_JBNLYE010000637.1:0-1548 GCF_050172095.1 Bacillus sp. GMs2/2 | reverse complement strand
TATTTCTATATAAAGAATATATTCTCCTTTTATATGAAATTAAAATAAAGCCATTCATGTGAATGGCTTTACAAAAAAGCAGCATAATTATGCCTTGTTTGCTACATCAATACCATTAAAATCAAAGTCAGCCGTAACCGTTGTAACAGGTGGGAAAATTGCTTCAATTTTGCAAATGGAAATAATTACTCCAACCGATCCAGGAATAGCCGCAAGCTTAACTACATCACAACTTACAGACGAAACAGTACCTACATAAGTACGTCCCTCTGTGTTAATTTGAACTGTTCGATTAATTAATTTCTTAAGTTCATCTCTAATTCCTTGTACACAAGAATTATCACATTTCTCATGCTGTTCTTTTTTACACTCTTCGAATACTTCCCAACAATCATCCTGTTTACATGTACACTTCTTTTTACAATTATTAAATCGAGAACCCAATACCTCACCCCCTAATCATTTCTATTAGTAAAGTATGTCCACTAGCTTAAAAGGGTACGAGGCAAACGCATAAAAAGAAAAAAACAAGCAATTGTACCAAACCTTCTTTTCATTATTCATTATAAAAACAGACCTCTCCTAATTAAAAGCTTGTTTAATGAGCGGCCGTGAATTTAGTCCTACTCCATTTAATGTTTAGACACCGCTTTCTAAAACAAACCTTTTTTCTTTTAAATAAGACGCTCCTTAAAAACGCACTAGATTTTCCCATTAACTCACATATACATAGACTTTATTTGTGGATTTTTCCTTTGTTATTGTGAAATATACATTCAAAAAAGCGTACTCGAAAATAAGATATTATTTGTAATCAGAACGCTTTCTTCAACAAATGTTTATTAAAAAATACCATAACTAGTAGTAGTTCCCTCCACTATCTCTTAAAAATTAGCATAGTTTGTATGAACTCTATATCGAGTAGAAAACACTCTATCATATAGAGATAAAATAGTAGGTTAATAAACAAGCCATTTTTTTATTAAAACATAGAATAATATGAACACTATTGAAAGGAGGTAGAAATAAATGTCATGGAAAAATGATTGCTGGAGTTCTCAGAAAAAGCATTGTTGTGATGATTGGTGGAAATCTAAAGAAAAGCGTCATTGTGATGATGATTGGTGGAAATCTAAAGAAAAGCGTCATTGTGATGATGATTGGAGTTCTCAGAAAAAGCATTGTAATGATGATTGGTGGAAATCTAAAGAAAAGTGTCATTGTGATGACGATTGGAGTTCTCAGGAAAAACATTGTAATGATGATTGGAGTTCTAAACGAAATAAGTGTCGTTGTAAATGTTTCTTTATTTGTTGCCATTGTAAAAGAAAAAATTGGTAATATTTTCAATCTCAACTTAAAGGAAAGAATATGTCTTTTGGAACCAATCGGACTTTTCCGAAAAGTTGATCCCTCACCTACTTCCTTGCTTTCGCTAAATTTTTAGGTGGGGGGCATTACTGCCTGACAAATAGCGAGATAAATACTAGAATGTAATATATAAAAAGCTGACTGAGTATAGTCAGCTTTTTATATATGAACACGTAA
>NZ_JBNLYE010000636.1:0-1555 GCF_050172095.1 Bacillus sp. GMs2/2 | reverse complement strand
ATAACAGCTAAGACCATAAATAATAAGTGCAATCATTGTAATATACCACTTTCCTCTGTACTTCTTTACACACTGCATAAGCCCCCAAAGGAAAAGTAATATAATTGATTGAATCACTAAAATATTTAGCGTCCCTAACAGAGTAGCTGTCATAGGGTAAATGATCCATATACTCACCAATGAACGTATAGCCATGACCGTAGCAAAGATTCTCCTATAATGAGACAGTCTTATACTACCTATGCAGTACTCTTGTAAAAATACGATAGATGCTACTAGCATATTTAAAACCAAAATTAATAAATATTCAAAAAACTCTACCAACTCTAAATTCTCCTTCATAAATTTATTTACGATTTCCTATTGCATCAAAAGTTAACAATTCACTCCGAAATTTTACAAGTTACTTTTTCAAAAATACTAGCTAATATTCCAATAATCATCAAAGAGATTATTATTCATACATTCATTTTATTACTCAAGGACGACCTATTTAACAATCCAATTTTTTAGCGGACTTGAAATAGTCTTGAAATTTATCATCGATGTCCTCATCTTTACTAAAAAAAAGCGTTATATGCGAATCCCAACAAACAATCTCAAGTGTTGCTTGGGGATGCTTAATATTTGGACTTGGTACCCAGAGTTCTTCGTTTCCATTTGCATAGGGTTCTACAAGCAAGTTATTAATATCAATGTTTATAGACTTATCAAAAGCAGATAATACGCCCCAAATAAATTGAGGATTATATTTCTTTACGAGATTTGAAAGATCTTCACCTGCTATCCAAACTATTGGATACGACATTTTAGGATAATCTCGGATAAGTTTCTCTTCCTGATGTGCGACAATCTCCATGTCTGTTATAAGCCAATCAAACTCTTTTTCCCTACCTTGAAATGAGTCAAAAACGGAAGCTAAAACTGTATGTTTAGATCCATGTAAAATGAAGTTCATCCAATCCCTCCAATTAGTAACAATCGATAAGTTAGCCTTCTTGAACTTATTATGTGTAGATAATTAAACAAATACCAATGAATACTGTTACTATACACAATATAATAGTTGTTGCAGTATCTAGCAAAATGCTTACGGCTAAGAAAATTATTGATTTAAGAGCAAAAGAAGGCCCTTTTTCTTTCCATTGCCGATAGATTTGTATCATTGCATAAATTAATGGAATCATACCACCTATAATCAGAATAATCCCTATTATTTTCTCCATGTTTCCTCTCCTTTTAAAGATTCGAATCAATAAATATACTATATAATCATACGCCCTCAGAATATATCCTTATATTTTTAGAGTTATTTTACACATACAAAACTCTCTAATCATAGCTACACTCGTATTAAGCGCATTGTTAAAAGTTATATAATCTTTCATTCTGTAATTAACGGAACTTTCCATCTGCTAAAAACATTGCCATACAGCTTAACATTTTCTAAGGTATTAAATTTCCTAAGATATCAATTAGCTCTTCTAATGCTCTTCCCAAATCGTTTATATTGTCTCGTTCATCAAAACCTTTTTCCATTAATTCATCTACTATA
>NZ_JBNLYE010000635.1:0-1559 GCF_050172095.1 Bacillus sp. GMs2/2 | reverse complement strand
GGCATATTAAATACATTTGTAATAGATCTTATTAAAGATTGTGACGAAGTAAACTCTAAATATGGTGGCGGAGTTTCTGGTAAACCTCCTATAGACAAAAACTCCTTCACATCATCCGAAAAATTTGTGCTCATTAAATCTTTGGAATTAAATTTAATTAGTGGACCATCTTTGTTAACATCCCATTTATCATTAAATTCCTCTGGTAGTATCATCTTCTCACCTTCTTAAATTATTTATAAAAGTTTCTAATCTAGTTGCAATTTCATCATCTATTCCAGTAATTCCCCATTCCTTTTCTACATTATGAATACCACCATATCCAGGATGCAAACTTTTTGGTAAAGCTACAGCTTGACCACCTTCTCCTATATGATGATGCCTCATTGGGTCTTTTATATACTCCTTATACTGCGGAAAATATTTTATAAATTGTTCATCAACAATTGGAACTCGACCTCTCTTTATCAAAGCCGTATTTTCTGCACTCCAAAACTCCGGATTACTTTTAAGTAATGTATTGAAGAACTTTTTTGCATTTCTCTCCCATCCTGCAGCATTAGTTCCTGAATTAGTTTTCCCTTTAAAGTTCATTTCAACTACAAGTCTAGGGTCAACTAAATACTCTTCATCATACTTTGTGAGGTCTCTACCTCTATATCCTCTAACCTTATCATATTTGCCATCATTACTCCATTTAGGAACAGTAAAGGTTTCCTCCTTATTACCTGTACCCTTAGCAAGTTGATAAGCGTCATCTTTAGCTACCGTACTTGCCTTTGAAAACTTTCCAACTACTTCTCCAACAGTTGAAGATTCTATATATGGACAAAAAAATCCACAGTGTAAAAGTTTATCACTGTGGATTCTTACATTTATTTTTCTTGGTAATGCACCATATCATAAGGGTAGTACGAAGTATCTTTCAAAGTTGAGTCATCTAATTTTAAAATTTTTACGATTGCTCCACTTTCAAAACTCCAGTAACCACTATAAATGTCATTTTTATTTTCATGTGCATCGTACCCTGTTTCCGAATAAGTTCTCAAGAAACTTTCACTATAATAATTGGCTTTGAATTATCTCGACCGCTTTCTAGTTTAACATGCCCATCACTTGCTTTAGCCATTTCACTTTATTCTTTAAAAATCTTTCTCCTTCGCTCATAGAATCTAGTGAAATAGCACATACTATCTTAATTCTAATTTAAGTTGCTGTTTTAACAACTTCAATAATATCATGAAAATCTCGTGATAATTCTTCATTTCTACCATCTTTATACATGAAATATCCTTCCAATCCTCTATGAATAATAGCAAACATAGTAGGATGGAAATTTTTATCTGTGGAATTAATAAGAAACTGGCTAAATTGAACAGCAGACTCTAAAGAATAATTTAGTTTTTCGTTTAAAATCTGAATCATAGCACCTTGTATGTCAACAGGTTTAATATTTTTTTCGTGTCCTAATCCATTAAACATTCCAAAAAGGTATGCACCTAAGATTTGCTTTTCTTGTTCATCATTGATGTCTATTTTAAAAACCTTATATATGGTAG
>NZ_JBNLYE010000634.1:0-1575 GCF_050172095.1 Bacillus sp. GMs2/2 | reverse complement strand
AAAAGTGAATTTTGAAAACTTACGGCCGCTACGAAAAAATAGAATAAAGCAGAAATAAAAACACAGGGAGAATCGTTTTCTCTGTGTTTTTATTTCTTAATAATATGTAAAAATATTCCTTAACGTACAATTTTCTTTTTTCGGTCGTGTGACCCCTAAAAAGAGGACTTTTCTCAGGTACACTATAAAAGAAAGGTTGATTCTAGATGGCAAATAGCTACCTAAAAACTCCTAACAGCAAGTATATTTTAACACATTTAACGATAAAAGAAAAAATGAACGTAACTATAAAGATTGCTTTAAAAAAGCGATATAATGCCATTTGTGAATGGTTTGGTATAGATAATTGCATTTCCTCACAACTCTGGTTTTTTGGTACCTTCGGACTATCTACTTTCATGATTGTTGCTACATATGTGATTTCTGGAATATGTTTTGGGTTTTAATTCTAATATTTTTCAACCTATACACTAAGGAGGAATTATTTTATGAATAAAAAATCTGTAAATGTAAAAATTGGGGATTCTGTACAATTTCGTTATCGTCATGATAATTCAGAAATATTAACTGGATCAGTAGTCAATGTATTAGCTAATACCATTGTTGTGGATGTCTCTGATTCTCCAAATAAGACCCCTGGACTAGAAGATCGACAACTTGTAAAGTTTGGTCAGTTTAAAAAAATTCAAAAACAAAGTATGCTCTTGGCACAATAGACTTTCCTTGTAACCAATTATTTTTTAGGGGGATATAGTATGAGGCCAAAATGCGGTGAATTTTTTCACTTTTCAAAAGATAACACTGTATACTTAGTTTTAGGTTACGCAAAAATGTTCGGTAATGAAGAACACGACTTTATTAACCTTAAAAGAATGAAAGACTCAACTACTATAACGCTTAGTGCCGATTTGTTTTTGCTCTATATACAAGCTGAAAAATTCGTAAAAGATAATGTATTAGTAACTAGTTAAATAAGATCACATTTAAACAAATCTTTCCCACCATATTTTCTTTTTCCAATAGTATGGTGGGAAAAACATAAAGGGTGAGAAAAATGAAAGGGAAAGAGGGAACGAAAGGCTTTTTTGTGTTTAGTAAGAAACATGGGAGGACTTATGTTTACTTAGTGCGTGCTACTTATAAAAATCAAAAGAAGAAAAATATCCCCTTGTTTTCATTTGGTCGATTAGAGGATGCTCTCAATAATATGTATGATTGGCGTGATAATTTTGATCTATTTCCTATACTTTTATCTGAGTTAGGATACTCCTGGGAAGATTTACACGAATGGATCTTAACTTTAGAGACTGGTTATAGCAAATATGGAAAAAAACTTTGCATAGCTAACGATTAGGAGGGGGTATGTATTATGGAGAACTATCTGAAAGAAAAACATCGAAGAGAAAAGTTAGAACAAATTTTCAACCGTACAATAAAAGGAGAAAGTTATTTCCAATGCGATTCTTTCAGGTGGAAAAATATCGTATTTAAACATTACAATAAAATTAAACGAAAAGAAATGAGTATAGAACAACTCGTTTCAATAATACAAAAAGAAGGAATAACATTTACACA
>NZ_JBNLYE010000633.1:0-1580 GCF_050172095.1 Bacillus sp. GMs2/2 | reverse complement strand
GAAAATATATTCAAATATATTGTCTAATTTCTTACAGAATGCGCAACTTGCTAGTCGAATATAAGGACTTTTGGTTATAATAAAAAGGAATTATTAATTGTATCGGTTAGGAGCGCAGCACATATGAAAACAGTTGTTGTTATCGGTGGAGGTATAACGGGACTTTCTACTATGTTTTATTTAGAAAAATTAAAAAAGGATTATAATATCGATTTAAATTTAATTCTTATTGAGAAAGAAGAGTATTTAGGTGGTAAAATCCATAGTGTGGAAGAAAAGGATTTCATTATGGAGTCAGGAGCGGATTCAATCGTTGCTCGTAATGAATATGTTATGCCACTTGTAAAAGATTTAAATTTAGAAGATGAAATGGTATATAATGAAACGGGTATTTCTTACATATATTCTGAAAACATGTTACATCCGATTCCTTCTGATACTATATTTGGGATACCGATGAGCGCCCAGTCTTTGTTTAGCAGTACGCTAGTCTCAACGAAAGGGAAAATCGTAGCTTTAAAAGATTTCATAACGAAAAATAAAGAGTTTACGAAAGATACATCACTTGCTCTATTTTTAGAAAGTTTCTTAGGGAAAGAGTTAGTGGAAAGACAAATTGCTCCTGTACTTTCAGGCGTATATTCTGGTAAATTGAATGAGCTTACAATGGCATCTACATTACCGTATTTACTGGATTATAAAAATAAGTATGGAAGTATTATTAAAGGTTTTGAAGAGAATAAAAAACAATTTCAATCAGCAGGAAATAAAAAATTCGTATCATTTAAAGGTGGACTATCTACGATAATTAATCGCTTAGAAGAAGTGCTCACTGAAACTGTCGTAAAAAAAGGTGCTATAACGACGGCTGTAAGTAAACAAGAAGATCGATATGAGATTTCTTTTGTAAATCATGAAACAATACAAGCTGATTATGTTGTTTTAGCAGCTCCGCATGATATAGCACAAACTTTATTACAGTCTAATGAGTTAAATGAGCAGTTTAATACATTTAAAAACTCATCTCTTATAAGTATTTACTTAGGATTTGACATACTAGATGAACAACTACCAGCTGACGGCACAGGGTTTATTGTAACGGAAAACAGTGATTTACATTGTGATGCTTGTACATGGACAAGTCGAAAGTGGAAACATACATCGGGTAAACAAAAATTATTAGTAAGAATGTTTTATAAGAGCACCAATCCGGTATATGAAACAATCAAAAATTATAGTGAAGAAGAATTAGTACGAGTAGCTTTATATGATATTGAAAAGAGTCTCGGAATTAAAGGTGAACCAGAAGTAGTCGAAGTTACAAATTGGAAAAATTTAATGCCGAAATATCATTTAGAACATAATCAAGCGGTTCAAGCATTGCAAGAAAAAATGACGAATCTTTATCCAAATGTATATTTAGCTGGTGCCTCATATTATGGTGTCGGAATTGGTGCGTGTATTGGAAATGGAAAGAATATAGCCAATGAAATAATGGCTACATTAAATAAATAATACTGTAGAATAAATAAAAGCTGTTCCTTCAGCAAAATGGAGGAACAGTTTTTATTTATTTTATT
>NZ_JBNLYE010000632.1:0-1581 GCF_050172095.1 Bacillus sp. GMs2/2 | reverse complement strand
TTTATGTAAACTAATTATAATCTATAAAATAGAAAAACCACCCAAACGAGGGTGGTTCGTATTATAAATAACTACTTAAAGAAGAAATCGGAACCTTTACCTCACTACCTTCCTTCATATTCCGCAACACAACAGTGTTTGTACTAAGTTCGTCTTCCCCAATAATAAGCACATAAGGGATATTTTCTTTATTGGCATAATTAAGGGCGCGTTTTAATTTGCGTCCTGCTAGTTCAAGTTCGACTTTTAAGGAAGTGGTGGAACGTAATTGCTGGGCAATTTGTAAGCATTGTAACTCAGTCCCGAGTGGGATGATAAATAGATCCGCTGTAGATGAGATTGTTTCTTTCTGCGATAGTGCTGTATAAATAACGTCTAAACCGAATGAAATACCGACTGTTGGATAGTTTATATTATCACCACGGAAAGCTCCGATAATGTTATCGTATCGACCACCGCTACCGATGCTAGATGTAATCGATCCATCTTTTAAAAAGATTTCATATACAGTACCTGTATACATTGTGAGTCCTCGCGCTAAAAACGGGTTGAATATCGTATTTTCATTTATTCCAAGGGCGATTAAATATTGCTGTAATTGTTGTAGTTCGTTTACTCCATCGGCAACGAGTGGATTATTGAAAGCTTCTTTAAAGTCAGCGATAGTAAGCTTTAGACAAGATAATACGGTATTACATATCGTATCAGCCATTTCTTCAGAAATTCCGCGCTCTAATACATCTTTTCGTACACCATCAATCCCAATCTTTTCGATTTTATCTAATGATAAAATGACGTCACTTGTTAACTCAGTAGGGATGTTAATGGCCTGAAGAATACCATTTAACAATTTTCGGTTATTATATTGGATCGTTATCTCTAAGTTTAACGTTCGGAACAGTTCAAACGCCATACCCATAAGTTCAGCTTCTGCCATGACAGACTCAACACCGACGATATCAACGTCGCATTGTATAAATTCACGAAATCTTCCTTGTTTAATTGGCCCATCTCGAAATACTTTCCCAATCTCATACCGTTTAAAAGGGAGGCGGATGTTCTGGTTCATTGCCACAACCTTTGCGAATGGAATAGTTAAATCGTATCGTAAGGCGAGCTCACGTTTTCCTTGATCCTGAAGTGTATATATTTCTTTTAATATTTCATCGCCACCGCCGTACTTGTAAGACATAAGCTCATACATATTTAACGTCGGCGTTTCTAAAGGTTTGCATCCGTATCGTTCAAACGTATCTTCACAAGCTCTTTTAATTTTATTTCGCAGCACTTGTTCCTCTGGTAAATAGTCTTTCGTTCCTTTTACATTTCTCATTTCCATTGTAATCACTCCTTTTTAAATTAAAAAAAGCTATGTGAGTATAAAAATACCCACATAGCTTTATGAACGCTTCGTGGGTCAACAGGAAAAGCCCTGTACCCACGAAGAAAAATTTTTCTTCGGATACACGGCGTTACGTATGATGATGAAGTTGGAAAGAAGTATTAACATTTTGCATTAGAAATCTCTCCTTAACATAAGTTTTTCCAAATTATATCAGATGATTTTTGAATTATCAATAT
>NZ_JBNLYE010000631.1:0-1584 GCF_050172095.1 Bacillus sp. GMs2/2 | reverse complement strand
GCTTTTTTCATTCCTATTCCCCTTATCATTAAATATATTTAAAATATACCACGAAGTGAGTTGAGGCAGATGAATGAATTGAAAAAGAATACCATTGCGACAGATGAAGATTATTTTGAGCTTTCAAGTATGGTTTATAAAAAAGATTATTTGGAAGAAGGGAAAGAGATAAAAGGAATTGACGGTAAATTATGGAAGGTAATAGACACCTTCGATGCAGATCACACAAAGGTGAAAAATGGATTACAAGCAATCGCTGTAGTACCCGCAGATAAGTATAAATCTGGTAAAAAACAGTATGACGATGTAATCATTGCATACCGCGGTACTGAATTTGGTAGATTCGATGGAGATAAAACCACAGATATAGTTCAAATTACACTTGGACAGAAAAAGAACCTTGGTGTAGCAGGTGAAAAGGTACCGACATCATTTGATAGTGCAGTAGAATTTGCAGAAAAAATTAAGAAAAAATATAACCCTACATCTATTCACACTACCGGACATAGTAAAGGTGCTGCAGAAGCCCAATATGTAGCAGCAGAAATGAATTGTTATGCAACAACATATGCTGCACCAAATATTTATAGATTACTAAGTGATAAAGCAAAAAAACGAGTAGATGAAGGCGTAATGGAAAATAAAGTAGTAGATTATACTCATAAAGAAGATGCTGTAGGAAATTTCAATCAATTTGGAGCACCTATGATTGGTAAACAATTTACAACAAAAAGTAATGGAACAGATAGTATTCTCGCGGCTGTATTTATGGGACAACATCCAATGTCAACATTTCTAGAAATGTTCCACAATAATGGTAGTGTTCGACTAGAATTAGAACCAGATGATATCATTCGTCATGCAAAAGAGATACAAAAAATAAGCGATATATTATCTGATATTATTAGAAATATAGAAAGATTTCAACAACAAGAAGAAGAGGAAGTTGCGAAATTAAAGAGTCAATTGAAGCATGAGACAGGACCTGGAGGAAAATATCATCTGTTAGAAGAACATGAAGTAGATGAAGCAATTAGAGAGGTTGCAAAAATATCCCAAAACGGAAAAGACTATTTTCATGATATACAACTAGCATAAGAACTAATTCATCTTTTACGGAAAAAACAAAAAGAATTGATTCATTTTGGAGATGATATTGCTTATGCAGCTAATTCATTACGAGATAAAGATAATCAATTAGGAACAAATTTTGAAGGACTGGCGGCGAGATAATATGATGGATTTTATAGGGGAAATTCAAAAAATAGAGAAAGAAATAGAAAAAGCTACAGTTGGTGCAGTTGGAACTATTATAGATGAGTTGCAAGCTGTTAAAAAGCAATTAGAAAAAGAACTGCAACAATCACTTTTAAAAACTGATGTAGCATTCAAAACAAATAGCATAGTAGCAAGCCAAAAACATGCCATTCAAAAAAACAAAGAAGCATTTCATGATGTATGCAAAAGTTTATCTGAACAAGGAATTGAATTAAACAAAAGTTTTGAAAGCAAAACAGGTAGTGCAATAAAAGAAACATTAAATAAACATCTCAATCAAATTCGAAATGAAATGATTTCTAAACA
>NZ_JBNLYE010000630.1:0-1588 GCF_050172095.1 Bacillus sp. GMs2/2 | reverse complement strand
TCCTTTTTTGTTTCTTTTAAAATGAAGCAACGTTCTAATTATCTCTTTCTTTTTTTATGAATGAACTACCAATGTATAAATTTAAAAGGTATTTTTGGAAAATTGCCATATTCCTGTAACAAAACAAAGGTATGTTATGTGTGTTAAATATAAAGAGAAAGAAGGAAAAGTTGTGAAAAAAGTTTTGCCAATTGTTGCGTTATTAGGCATGATGAGTTTTGGAGTACAGGAAATGAATGTAAGAGCTGATACATACCACAAGGGCGATTCAAAAATTAGTTTTTGGGATTCGAAAAGAAAGGGTACTAATTTCATGAATAGTACGTCATTACCTGAAAACTATAAAAGTGCAAAAGAAGCTAATATTGAATATGTACGTTTAGCACCTGATAAATGGGCAAAAGATAAAGATTTTCTATTTGAGGATAAACCAGATACTTCTGGAAAAGATTTTCTGATAGGTAATGCAGATAACTATCGGGGATTAGTAAAGGAAGATCTAGAAAAATTAAAGGCGGATTTAGATGCCGCACAATCACAAGGAATGAAAGTCGTTCTTACAATGTTATCCTTACCTGGTGATCGATGGCGCCAATTTAATAATAATAAGAATGACGACAGAATATGGGAAGAAGAGAAGTATCAAAAACAAGCAAGTCAATTTTGGAAGGACCTCGCTCTGGAACTAAAAGATCACCACGCGGTGGTTGGTTATAATATTATAAATGAACCACATCCAGAAACAGCTAAAAATAATAGATATAATGATTTTTGGACGGAAGATTACGAGAAATGGTATGCAAAAGTAAAAGGAACGACAGCTGATTTAAACAGATTTTATGAAAAGGTGATTAACTCCATTCGTGAAGTGGACAAAGAAACACCGATTATTTTAGATTCAGGTTTATATGCTACTCCATGGGCCTTTAAATATTTAAAACCAGTAGAGGACAAAAAAACACTATATGCATTTCATATGTATGAACCATATGAATTAACGAGCCAAGGTGAAAAACAAAACAAGGAATATCAATATCCAGGATTAGTAAAAGTAGGGGATTTAGAGAAACCTGTAATGTGGAATAGACAGGGATTAGAGAAGTTTTTAAAGCCAATTCAACAATGGTCTAAGAAAAATCATGTACCATCTAATCGAATTATTGCAGAGGAGTTTGGAATTAACCGTACTGTTCCAGGTGCTACCCAATACATGCAAGATCTTATTTCTATCTTTAACCAAAAAGGATGGCATAAATCATTCTATGCATTCCGTGAAGACACATGGACAGGGATGAATTATGAATTTGGAACAGAAAAAATAAAATGGGATGAAGAGGGTAAACCGATGCGTCAAGATAATTCACTCTGGGATGTAATAAAAAAAGATTTACAAACGCGTAAATAGTTTAGAATATTAGGCTTAAGGACTAAATGTAAGCATCTAATTCAAATAGAATTAGATGCTTTTTATTTCGAAAAAAGGTGGAGTTGAATTAAAGATTCCATCTTTTCTTTTGCATAAAGAGTACCAATCAGGTTTATTTACAACGAAAAATAAGATTTTTAGAGAATAGCTTAGAAAAAAATT
>NZ_JBNLYE010000629.1:0-1590 GCF_050172095.1 Bacillus sp. GMs2/2 | reverse complement strand
TGAATAAATTAGAAGGAGAAGAATTACAAAGGAAATTAGATGAATTGCCATACTCTAAAAATGTTGACTATCAAATAATAGTAGACATGTTACATGGGTTTGCGCTGTATGATAGTAGTAATTTCATGGCTATGGTCCCGTATTCTAAAAAGATCGATCAAAACTTACCATTAGTAGAGAATACATTTATAAAGAAGCATTTGGATTTGCAACATGATGATCGTAAGTCTCATATTAATTTGTTTAGTAATAAAATAAAAGAATGCAGGGAAATTTGTAATAGTATAATAAAATCCGCTCCGGAAGATTCAGTTATAAAGGCCAAAGCTTTGAGTTGCTTAGGGGAGTCCTTTATATTTGAAAATCCTTTTCAGGCGGAAACCTACTTTTTGGAAAGTCTAAAGTTAATAAAAAAATTAGGTATTACTACTTATAGTAAAATGTATCGTGCAGTTCATAGTACATTAGCTTTTTTGCGAATTGAGTACGGAATAAATGTAGATAAAATAGATTGGGACTTTGTAGGAGAAGCGGAAAAAGCTTTCTTTGATGCTAAATTCGGTTCAGGAGTTAAAGCTAGAGTTTATTTTGAAGACTTAAAAAAACAAGGAAAAACTTTGTCTGCATTTAAATTATATTATTTATTTTTTGTAGATAGAAATGATACAATGGTTCTCAAAGAGGCTTTAGAAAAATTCGCTAATAATGGGAATGTATTCTATTCAAATTTGGTAACACGTCTTTTAATTAAAGAGGGAGTGAAGTAGGTTGAAAAAAGTTATTCTTACAATGATATGTGTTTTAGGACTACTAGGAGTAGTTGAACAAAACAAAGACACTTCACAAGCACATTCAAGTAAAGTAGAAACTACATATCTAATGGTTGATCCTGGAACTCATTAGAAATTTATAAATTATTTTTCAAGACGCTACTACTAAGTAGCGTCTTGAGTGCTTTTTAAGGGGTATGCATTTTTGGAAAACGTTACAAAAATGCACAGTTTGTTAAAAAATTCACATAATTATTGGGATGGAGGAGTTCGTATTGTTAATAAGTGGTGAAGAAAAAATAAAATCCATGATTAAATATTTATTAGGGGATAAAGTCTCAGAAAATGACACTCTTCATGCTTTGAAAGAAATACATAAACAAGGATTCATTACTGATAATGAATTAAGTGAAGTCATGCAGCAAATGGAACCAAAAAAAGGACTAGCCTCATGCTAATCCTTTTTTTCTTGTTTTAACATTCTTTGGATAGCTACTTCTAAAAGCGCTTTGACGCTTTCGATTTCCTCAGGAGACAGCTTTCTTCCATCCCAATGTAATTCATCACTTTCAAATATTTCTTTTATATTATTGCTACTTTTAATGGAATTATCGCTTTTCCCGAATAAGTAATCAATGGGAACGTTGAAGAAGTCAGCTAATTTTTCAATGTTCTCACGTGAGGGGATTTTTGTCCCTTTTTCATATTTGGAAATAGTTTGCTTGCTCACACCAATATTTTCGCCTATTTTTTCTTGTGTTAGTTTTCGTTCTTTTCTTAACTCGAATATTCTCTCCCCTATGATATTCATCTATAACAT
>NZ_JBNLYE010000628.1:0-1603 GCF_050172095.1 Bacillus sp. GMs2/2 | reverse complement strand
TTACTCAATTAGATTTAGAAAAGCTTTCTCCTGATATATTAATAAATGCAGCTGGTATTCGAGAGATAACACCTGTTTTACATTTATCCGATGATATGTTTAAAAAAGTAATTGATGTAAATTTAGTAGCCCCATTTATCCTTTCTAGGGAAGTAGCTAAGCGATGGTGTGAATCGAAAATAAAAGGTTGTATTGTGAATATAGCATCGGTTTCTGGATTAATGGCTGAACCAGAGCGAGCTGCTTATGTTGCATCAAAGCATGCTTTAATCGGATTGACTAAACAGATGGCTATGGAATTTGGAAAGCAAAATATAAGGGTGAATAGCATTTCTCCCGGTGTTATTAGAACTGAACTTACAGAAGAATACTTTAGTAATACAGCCTTGATGTCTATGATAAAAAGTAATCAATCTTTAGATACTTGGGGGTTGCCGCAGGATATTGTTTCATGTATTGAGTACTTGATTTCTGAACAGGCCCGCTTTATTACTGGTTCTAATTTTGTAATTGATGGTGGTTGGACTGCTGGGAAAAATTTATAATTGAGTGTTTTTGAGGAAAAGCACCTGTCCTTTTTTAGGCTGGTGTTTTTCTCACTATAAACCGAGTTTTTATTGGAGGGGGATTAATTTGCTTCAAAAAAGTTTTAAGCAAGAGAAAACGGTACCGGCTTTAAAGATGATAGCATCAATGGTTATCTTTGGATCAGTTGGATTTTTTTCAGTTCAAACAAACTTACCTTCGTTTGAATTAGTGTTTGTAAGGTGTATTTTTGCGACAATATTTTTAAGTGTATGCTGGTTGCTTACAGGGCAATATAAACAAGATAAATGGGAACGAAAAGAAGTTATTCAAGTTTTAATATGTGGCTTTTTCTTAGTATTTAATTGGGTTTTCTTATTTAAAGCCTTTGAAAATATGTCAGTTACAATTGCTATCTCGGTTTATCATCTTGCACCAGTAATTGTACTGTTAATTGGAAGTATCGTCTTTAAAGAAAAATTAACATTAATATCTATCATTTCAATAGTTGTGTGTTTTGCAGGAGCTTTATTAATTGCTGGTATCGATGGAAGTTTCTCTGTCGGTTCATTAATGTCTTCAGGTATGATATGGGGATTTCTTGCAGCTCTCTTTTATGCATTTACAACTTTATTTGGTAAAGGGATTAACAAAATGAGTGCGTATGCAATGACATTTTTACAAACATTCTTGGGGATATTTCTTTTAATACCATTTATAGATTTAGATGCTTTTAGTGGCCTCACTCAAAGTAATTGGACATATATTATAGCTACTGGTTTTATTCACACAGGGATAGTATATTATCTGTTTTTTGATAGTTTACGCTATTTATCTACAAAAACAATCTCAATATTAGTTTTTTTGGATCCGGCAGTGGCAATATTATTAGATACTGTACTTACTGGATTCCGTCCAACTTTAATGCAAATAACAGGAATTCTTTTTATTTTTATTGGTATGACTTTAACATTAAAAAAATCTAAAGATAAAAAACTGAGCCAAAAAGAAAAGCGAATTGAAAGCGATGCTAGTATATCTCAACAATAATGAAATATATTGTGTATAAAACGATAAA
>NZ_JBNLYE010000627.1:0-1605 GCF_050172095.1 Bacillus sp. GMs2/2 | reverse complement strand
AAAGAAACGTTTCAACTAGGAGAAAAGTTCCGTATCCAAGTACCAAAATCCTCTAAGAGTAGTGAACTATCTCTAAAAGTCGTTTCAAATCTAACAAATGTTCATGCAATCGTATATAAAGGAACAAGTACGATTCAAGATGCAACTGTACTATTAGAGCGCAGTACAGAACAAATAAGCACAGACTTACAAGTATTCTGGAAAGCAAATGGCGCCTTAAAAGTAATGAAAGTGGATGAAAACAAAAAGCCACTACCAGGCGCAGTATTTGAAATCGCAAACAGCAATCAACAAGTTATGGGAACGATTACAGCTGACAAAAACGGCATCGCTGAAATGGGCAACTTAGAACTTGGCACATACACTGTAAAAGAAGTGAAAGCACCTGTTGGATATGTGTTAGATGCTACACCAAAGCCTTTTGAAGTGAAAACAGGTGAAATTGCTGTTGTTGAAATGAAAAATGTACAAATCAAAGGCAATATTGAAATTAAAAAAGTAAGTGATAAAGGCAAGATTCTCCCAGGTGTTGAATTTACAGTATTTACGCCAGAAGGAAAGGCAGTTACAAAAGTAACTACAAATCAAGAAGGGATTGCGAAAGTAAATTCTCTTCCGTTTGGAAAGTATTACTTCCAGGAAACGAAAGGATTAGAAGGTTACTTATTAAATCAAACAAAGTATCCATTTGAAGTAAAAGAGCATAATCAAACACTTACATTCGAAGTGAAAAACGATCAAGTAAAAGGAAATGTACAGCTTGTAAAAGTAGATGAAGATGGGAAAACAAAATTAGAAGGTGCAGTTTTTATCCTAGCTGATGAAAAAGGCAAGAAAATCAGTGAGCATAAGACAGACAAAAACGGGTTAATCAAAATTGATAATATCCCATTTGGAAAGTACCAATTCATTGAAAAAACATCACCAGCGGGCTATGTGTTGGTAAAAGACCCGATTCCGTTTAGCATTACTGAAAATGGAAAAACAATTGAGCTAGTTGCAAAGAATACAAAGATTAAAGGCTCAATTGAAATTACAAAAGTAGACGTAGCGGATGGAAATAACAAGCTACCAGGTGCAGAGTTTGCAATCTATAACGAACAAGGCCAGGAAGTCGTGAAGGGAAAAACAAACGAACAAGGCATTGCGAAGTTCGATAAACTCCCAGCAGGAAAGTACACATACAAAGAAACACTTGCACCACAAGGTTATGTGTCACATGAAGAAACTTTCTCCTTTGAAATTAAAACAGATGGTGAAATTATTAAACACACCGTAAAAAACAAAAAGATTGAGGGTAGCTTAGAAATTACAAAAGTAGATGTAGCCGATGGAAACAATAAGTTACCAGGTGCAGAGTTTACAATCTATAACGAGCAAGGCCAGGAAGTCGTGAAGGGAAAAACAAACGAACAAGGCATTGCAAAGTTTGAGAAATTACCAGCTGGTAAATACACATATAAAGAGACATTCGCACCAGGGGGATATTTAATCAATGAAGAAACATTCTCTTTTGAAATTAAAACAGATGGTGAGATTATCAAACATGTTGTAGCAGATCAGAAAAAAGAAGTTCCACCAACACCAGAAACGCCACAACCAGAG
>NZ_JBNLYE010000626.1:0-1608 GCF_050172095.1 Bacillus sp. GMs2/2 | reverse complement strand
ACAGGGATCTATCATCTTTTATTACTTCCTTGTTATTATGTATTTCCAAGTCTTGTTAACCTATATGGGATACCTTTACTTCTATTGATTGTGTTACATATCACTACTATTTTATTAGCTAAAAAAGTAGACATGAATACGTACCCTCATTATATCGGCATTATCGTTACTCTAGTTGCCTTTTTCCCTTATATAGACATCGTTCTACATATGATAGCAGCCATTTTCCTTATATTAGATGCTGCTTCTACGAATGCAAAAGAAGTTTATGATTCATAGATGGATAAAATGAAACTTTAATCCATTGAGTTTTGAAATAGGTCAGCAAAAAGGATTTACTTTTTAAGTAAACCTTTTTTCATTTTTAATTACTTTCCTTACTCCAGAATAATAAAAGAATATTCTGTTTAATTTTTATAAATTTCTAAACATTTATAAAACATTCAAATTAACATACATTTTAGTTATGTAAAAAATCTAAGTTTTAAGGAGATGAATCCATGCTTAAAAAGTTGATAGCAGGTGCATTATTAACTGTTTCGTCGTTAGCTGGAGGAGTGGGATTAGTATCAGCTAGTACCGAAAAGGATTATTCGATTTCCTCTTTCGAATATGTAACTGTAGATGAAAAGACTGTTGATTCGTTTAACAAATTGAGTGCTCCATCAAAGGAAGACGTAAAAATAACATTAGTTCTACCGAAACAAAATCAAAATGGAGACTGGTTATCTTATGGATTTTCGAGCAAAGAAAGTTTAGAGTCTTTTATTGAAAAAGATAAACAAAGGTTGAATAATTCAATCACTCCCCTTGGTGTTGGTGGAAGCGGACCTGGTAGTACAGACTTCTATAAACACACAAATCAAGGTAGCGAGTATTTTTCTCTAAGTAGCGGTTATAAAAACTTGTCTGCTAGTTGGCAAAATCAAATTGTTTCTGTACGTACAGCATCCCCCACTGCTAGCTATTCAACAACGCTATGGGAACGTACTTCAACGGACGGATATGGAAAAGGTGTTGTTTTTAAACACGCTGATTGGTATGGTCAAATTGCAAACTTAAATAACTTTCCAACTTCAGCAGTTGAAGTTGGAAAGTAAAAAATATAGAAATAAAAGGTGTTTTCACGTATGAAAACACCTTTTATTTCTACAATTATTTCTTCTATAACAATTTCAACTCTTAACTATTATTTTTCGTATCCCTACTCTCCAAAACTTTCTCCATATTATGAGTTGCCCATTCCATCATTAATAGAATCACTGGACGTAGTGATTCACCAAGCTCAGTTAACGAATATTCAACTTTAGGTGGCACTTCACGGTATACTTCACGATGTATAATGCCATCAGCTTCAAGTTCTCTCAGCTGAAGTGTTAACATTCTTTGTGTGATATTAGGTTTTAATCTTTTTAATTCATTAAACCTCTTTTTCCCATCTAATAAATGATACAAAATAACACCTTTCCATTTTCCACCAATCACCTCTACCATCGCTTCAACTGGACAAGAATATTTATTTAAAAATGGGTAATTTATATTATTTTCGTTTGGACAATCCATAATAAATCCCTTCCCTTAACATTAGTATCTTTTTTGATACTATAC
>NZ_JBNLYE010000625.1:0-1612 GCF_050172095.1 Bacillus sp. GMs2/2 | reverse complement strand
AAGAGAACACAATCTTAGTAAAGAAATAATGTATATTTATATAAAAAAATGGCACTGATAATTGTTGAGTATATTCAAATTAATATGTGTATTTAAACCTAAGAGATAAACGTGGAAAAATAAAATAAACCCGTAAGTTTAGGTATTTAATCTAAGCAGTCAATTATTAAAAACATATAATTAATATGTGAGTCATGAACATAATTAAATAGCGTTTGTAAGTTTAATTATATTTCATGTTTCCTATTTTAAGTCAATATATAACATATTTTTTTACAACTTTATGATCCTTATAATAGGAAAAACTCAAATATAAAACAAGTAAGGAGGACATAAATGACAAACAATAATTGTTTTGGTCATAACCACTGCAATAATCCGATTGTTTTCACTCCAGATTGCTGTAACAATCCACAAACAGTTCCAATTACTAGTGAGCAATTAGGTAGATTAATTACTTTACTAAACTCTTTAATAGCGGCTATTGCAGCGTTTTTTGCAAATCCAAGTGATGCAAACAGATTAGCTTTACTCAATTTGTTTACTCAACTATTGAACTTACTAAATGAATTAGCACCTTCCCCAGAAGGGAATTTCTTAAAACAATTAATTCAAAGTATTATTAATTTACTACAATCTCCTAACCCAAATCTAAGTCAATTACTTTCTTTATTACAACAATTCTACAGTGCTCTTGCACCATTCTTCTTCTCTTTAATTATTGACCCTGCAAGTTTACAACTTTTATTAAACTTATTAACTCAATTAATTGGTGCTACTCCAGGAGGCGGAGCAACAGGTCCAACAGGTCCAACAGGTCCAGGAGGCGGAGCAACAGGTCCAACAGGTCCAACAGGTCCAGGAGGCGGAGCGACAGGTCCAACAGGCCCAACAGGAGCGACAGGTCCAGCAGGTACTGGTGGAGCAACAGGTTTAACAGGAGCAACAGGATTAACAGGTCCAACGGGAGCAACAGGTCCATCAGGAGTAACAGGAGCAACAGGCCTAACAGGAGCAACAGGAGCAACAGGAGCAACAGGAGCAACAGGTCCAACAGGAGCAACAGGAGCAACAGGTCCAACAGGAGCAACAGGTCCAACGGGTGCAACAGGTTTAACTGGTGCAACAGGCTTAACAGGAGCAACAGGTGCAACTGGTGGCGGAGCTATTATTCCGTTTGCTTCAGGTACAACACCAGCAGCATTAGTTAATGCGTTAGTAGCTAATACAGGAACTCTTCTCGGATTTGGATTTAGTCAGCCTGGTATAGCGTTAACGGGTGGAACAAGTATCACATTAGCATTAGGTGTAGGTGATTATGCATTTGTAGCACCACGCGCAGGAACTATTACGTCATTAGCAGGTTTCTTTAGTGCAACAGCAGCATTATCTCCATTATCACCTGTTCAAGTGCAAATACAAATATTAACTGCACCTGCAGCAAGCAATACGTTTACAGTACAAGGTGCACCTCTATTATTAACACCAGCATTTGCCGCAATAGCGATTGGTTCTACAGCATCAGGAATCATACCTGAAGCTATTCCAGTAGCAGCTGGGGATAAAATACTGTTATATGTTTCATTAACAGCAGCAAGTCCAATAGCTGCAG
>NZ_JBNLYE010000623.1:0-1622 GCF_050172095.1 Bacillus sp. GMs2/2 | reverse complement strand
TCAAATCATGTGAAAATTTTCACATGATTTGAGGCGAAATTAAACTTTCTTTACTTATACGTTTAATTTCTTTTTTATTTAGTATCTGAAATGTATTCAAATTCTCTAGCTGGTAAGGATGAGGGGCGGCTATTTGTATGGATACAGGATATACTATCAAATAATTTAACAAACAGGATAAAGAATTCATAAGAGAATTTATATATTTTTCTAATTGGGAGTGATTATTTTGTCACAACAACAACTAAAAAAGGATATTGGTTTCTTTGCAGCATTAACCACAGTTATTGGTACCGTTATCGGCGCCGGAGTATTTTTCAAGCCCACTGCATTATATGGAGTAACAGGAACAGCTAGCCTAGGATTACTTGCATGGGTAATTGGTGGTATCTTGACCGTTTGCGCAGGACTAACTGCTGCTGAACTATCTGCCGCTATTCCTGAAACGGGGGGAATGATGGCATATTTAAAGAGGACTTATGGAAACTTAACTGCTTTCTTGCTTGGCTGGGCACAAACTGTCATATACTTCCCTGCAAATATTGCAGCTCTTGCTATTATTTTCGGGACACAAACGGTTAGTTTATTTGGCCTAAATGTTAATGAACACAAAATACTAATTATCGCAATTGCAATTATCACAGCAACATTTGTAACTCTTATGAACTTTTTAGGAGCTAAAGCAGCTGGTGGAATCCAAATGGCTTCGACTATATGCAAATTGGTTCCATTAGCATTGATTATTATTTTTGGATTACTACACAAAAGTGACGTTACTTTTCAGCTTTTTCCAATTGAGGCAGGGCCGAACAAATCTATGATATCTGCCCTTGGATCTGGTTTACTCGCAACAATGTTCGCCTATGATGGATGGATTCATGTAGGCAATATTGCTGGAGAAATGAAAAACCCTAAAAAAGACTTGCCTAAAGCAATCGTATTAGGATTATCAACAGTAATGGTTGTTTATTTATTAATTAATGTCGCGTTTCTAATGGTCATGTCTGCAACATCGCTCGCAGGTACTGATACACCCGCTTCTCAAGTAGCTACAATTCTTTTTGGAGCTATGGGAGGCAAACTAGTTACCATTGGCATTTTAATTTCCGTATTTGGAACGATTAATGGTTATATTATGACAGGAATGCGAATTCCTTATGCCATGGCTATTGAGAACAAACTACCATTTAGTAAATGGTTTGCTACATTATCTAAAACTAGTCGGGTCCCTTATAATTCTGGTCTATTTATGCTATTTATTTCAATTATTATGATGGCCGTCGGCGGATTCAATACTCTTACTGATATGTTGGTATTTGTAATATGGATATTCTACACAATGACATTCCTTGCTGTATTCATCTTACGAAAAAGGGAACCCGAACTTGTGCGACCTTATAAAGTTCCATTGTATCCTTTTATACCATTAGTTGCTATTATTGGCGGATTGTTCATTGTTATTAATACCTTATTCACCCAACCTCTGCTAGCTTTATGTGGAATAGGTCTAACTGCACTCGGCCTCCCTATTTATTACACTATGCGTAAAAAGGGACAATTTGGTTTAGAAAATCATAACGAGTAGATCAGTCTTTCTTAAAGATGTGATACAAAATTTTATG
>NZ_JBNLYE010000622.1:0-1625 GCF_050172095.1 Bacillus sp. GMs2/2 | reverse complement strand
CTCAAAAGTGAATTTATCTTGGTGTTTGTGTAATTCCTCAAGATTCTCGATTTTCGCTAATTCTTGTACACTTTGCTCCACAATCATTTCTAACATTTGGTTTGCAGTCATACTTTTCATCCTCCTTGTATTTAAAAAAGATTTATAGGAAAATAAAAAGGCATATATCGTGTGTGCAGATTCAAAGATGTAGGTGCTCCCTGGTCAGAGGGAGTGCCTTTTTATTTGTCTTTTAAAATTTTGAATAACCTTACTCATTACCTCAAAACATTTGTTTTAATGTACTTTGAACGTTCAAATTTATTAAACAGGTCTTTGTTTTCTGTACGTCCAAGAAGAATATTACCTTTGAAATTAACGAAGTCTTTTTTATCTCTACTCGTAGCCCAAGCTACTTCTGGATTTAGGATATACACGTTTGTATTTCCCACTTTACCAATAGCAATCAATCCGTTTTCTTCTAGACATGAAATTGCTCTAAATATCGTTGTTCTTGATTTTCCAGTAACCTCTTCTAAAATTTTATGTGAAGCCATTATGCTATTGCTATTAACATCCATATTCTCTATGAAGAACATATAAAGTTGTCCAGCAACTGCATTTTCAGAAATGATATAAGCTAATGCTTTTGTTCCTAAACCTCTACTGATTTGTATAAAATTCTTGTTCTTTTGGCTTTCTTTTGCTCTTTTAGCTTCTAGAGCTTCACTAGCACTATCAAAGATTTCAGCATCTTCTATGGCTACGTATTTAACTTCTGTATCTTTTTCTTTTCCTGCAAACATATGTAACACCTCACTATACATTAATGTGTAGTTTTTGAAACAACTTGTTTCATGTCCTGATTTTACCATTCGTAATTTATTATTGCAACAGCTTGTTTCAAAAAAGAAACATAAAGTTGCAACTATGTTGCACCAGACGATACATTAATGTAAACTCTCATGAAACATACTAAACTCTAAAACTATTGATATTACTACCTTTCTACGAATTTCCTTTCTATATCTATAAAAGTGGCTTTTCATAATACAAGGGTCGAGTAGTATTTTTTGAGAACCCCACTCAAAAAATCTCCACTCTTTTGCCCTTGTATTATGAAATTCGGCGGGAATTGGTGTATCGCCAAGCCGAACAGACCAAAAACGAGGATATAGGTTGTTCGACTTGGATTAGTAATTATACCCGCCGAACCGCCAGTTCTATCGTTCCAAAAAATAAGCTTACTCCTTATTCATTTACGTGAAGTTCCTGGGGGCTAGCCCCCAAACCCCCAGCCAGCACTCTCACCCAAAAACAAGGAAATACTACTTGAATACTTTTCACCGTATCAAATAGATATGCATACAATATATTTGACATAAAATTCACTTCTATAACTGTTTAATACACAAAAAACTCTTTTGGTATTCAAAAGAGTTTTTTGTGTATTAAACAGTTATAAAAATATAATTTTAAAAGTTACATAAACGGTAAGTGTCAACGGTAAGCGGACTGGAATGGTTCAGCGGTTTGTGCTGATCCATGAAGGGAGCATTAAGGAGTTGACACGTGCAACTGATTCATCACCCTCTTGGCAGTTCCTCAAAACGAACCGTTTTGGGGATGCCAACCGGCGAGGGAGC
>NZ_JBNLYE010000621.1:0-1644 GCF_050172095.1 Bacillus sp. GMs2/2 | reverse complement strand
GAGTATATAGTTTAATTAGACTATTTATTTTATTGAGTGTGAAAAAAGGAGGAAAGAGGTATGGTTGCAAAAGAGAGCAACTTACGCTTAGTGATAGCTGGGTTAATGCTAGGTATTTTAATGGCTGCAATGGATAATACAATTGTTGCCACTTCAATTGGTACAATTGTCTCAGATTTGGGTGGATTGGATAAATTCATCTGGGTTACTTCTGCTTATATGGTTGCAGTTATGGCGGGTATGCCTATTTTCGGGAAATTATCTGATATGTATGGTAGAAAGAGGTTTTATATTTTTGGTTTATTAATCTTCTTAATTGGTTCTGCATTATGTGGTACTGCGCAAAGTATTGTTCAGCTAAGTATTTATCGTGCAATTCAAGGTATAGGTGGGGGGGCACTGATGCCAATCGCCTTTACCATTGTATTTGATATTTTTCCTATTGAAAAAAGAGGGAAAATGACTGGGTTATTAGGGGCCGTATTTGGTTCTTCAAGTGTATTAGGACCTTTATTAGGTGCGTATATAACAGAAAATATAAGTTGGCATTGGATTTTTTACGTCAATATTCCAATTGGTCTAATGTCATTAATTTTTATTTTAAAAGCTTATAAAGAAAATAATCCACCTACTAAGCAAAATATTGATTGGTGGGGGGCGATAACACTCGTCATAGCAGTAATTAGCTTAATGTTCGCTTTAGAATTGGGAGGAAAAGAATTTAAGTGGGATTCGATACAAATCATTGGGTTATTTGCATCGTTTATTGTATTTTTTGTTGGCTTCCTATTGGTAGAAAGAAAAGTGAAAGATCCGATAATATCATTTTGGATGTTTAAGCGTAAGGAGTTTGCAATATCACAAATTATTACGTTTTTCTATGGAGCAACATTTGTTATTTTAACAGTATTTATTCCTATTTTTGTTCAGGCTGTATATGGTGGAACAGCAACTAATGCTGGATTAATTTTAACCCCAATGATGTTAGGTTCTGTAGTAGGTAGTGCAATTGGTGGAATATTTCAAACGAAAATTAGTTACCGCAACTTGATGTTATTATCTATAATATCCTTTGGGATAGGTATGTATTTGTTAGGAACGATGGATCCACAAACAAGCCGTGTACTTTTAACGATATACATGATTATAACGGGGTTTGGAGTTGGATTTTCGTTCTCTTTGCTTCCCACAGTTTCTATTCATAATATGGAACCGAGATTCCGTGGTTCAGCTACTTCAACAAATTCATTCTTTCGTTCACTAGGTATGACAATTGGAGTAACGATTTTTGGCTCCATTCAAAATAGTACCTTTACAGCTAACTTAAAGGATGCTTTTAAGGGAATAGAACATGGTTCCAGCATGTTAAATAATCTAGGTGATCCGAGTGCAATATTTCGCTCAGATGTAAGGTCCAGTATACCTACTTTTATTCTTGAAAAGGTTATAGCTGCTATGTCATCTTCCATTACTACTGTTTTTCTATTAGCTTTAATTCCAATTATCGTTTCGTTTATGGCAATATTATTTATGGGGAATGTCAAAGCTGGTACAAAGGATAATAAAGTGAATTTGAAGTTATAAATTTTATAAAACAAAAAGATTCTTTACTTATTTTTAGCTTATACTATTGGTATAGGTTAT
>NZ_JBNLYE010000620.1:0-1608 GCF_050172095.1 Bacillus sp. GMs2/2 | reverse complement strand
ATAAAAAAATTACAAAACAATTCGAGCCCTTATATTTAGAATAAACACAAAAAATTGCCACCAGTTAGCTTAACTGGTTGGCAATTTTTTAACGAGAATGCTTTACAAATAGTTGAATTGCTTCTTCTGGTACATAGTACTTTCCATTACTCTCTACAATAATACTTCTTAATTCATACCCTTTACCATTGATACGAATTATATTTTTGTTACCAAATAATTGTGCTTCTACTTTATTATGTTTTACTACGAGTAACGGGTTTGCTCCTTCGGTTTTGTCGGCTGTTACAGTTGCACCGATTTTCTTAAAGGCTTGTTCACTCTCTAAAAATATTTTATTCGTTACTTCTTCTAAGTTAAAGCCCATCGCTTTCGCCATCGTCTTCGCAATGTCTGTATTTTGGATTAAGCCTTCTGGTTTTTGAGGTCCATAAGAATGTAAGAATACATCCTCACCTGTATGTCCTCCTGTCGTAAAGCCGATATTTGCACGATTAGCCAATAATGTAGTAAAAATTCGTCCTACATCCATTTTCTTTTTTGCCACTTTTAATTGTTCTTTTTCATCATGAGTTAGATTATCCAAACCGTATAGTTTAGCTACATCTTCTACATTTGATAAATCAGATTTCAGTTTATTTATAGTTCCTTCAAGTGTCATTTTCGCCTTTTTCAATGGATCAATGTATACAGAAACCGGTGTAGTATTGTATCCTTTTGTCGTATTCCTATTCCCTATAGAGATGCCGCTGTTACCATGATCAGTTAAAGCGATGAGCATCGTATCCCCATCTTTCTTCGCAAATTGTAACGCCTTTGCTACCGCTTCATCAAATGCTAATACATCACTAATCATCCCAATTGGATCATTAGCATGAGCTGCCCAATCAGGCTTACTACCTTCTACGAATAAAAAGAAGCCATCTTTATCTTTTGATAATGTTTGAATTGCTTTTTCTGTCATTTGAGAAAGTGTTGGTTGTTCTGGATTTGTTGCTATACGATCCATATCAAACGCAAGAGCATGATGTGAGAAAGAGCCCCAAATTTTATTAGATTTGGAGTTCAATAACGCATCTTTCGTTTCAACGAAATCGTATCCTTTGTCTTGAATCACCTTTACTAAATTTTCACCATCTTTTCGGATTCCATTACTTTTCATAGGTAACAGCGCCGCTTTTCCCCCGCCTAATACGACATCTATATTTTGATATACTTGCTGCTTCGCAATTACGTCAAAATGTTTGCGATTGACATGGTGAGCAGAGAATCCGGCCGGAGTAGCATGCTGAATTTCAGATGTAGCAACAATGCCAGTTGCACGACCAGTACATTTTGCGCCTTCTAATACGTTTGCGACCGGCCGTAACTTTTCTTCTTCTTTTATTGGCTGTAAGCTAGGCGAACTTACAATAGAAGGTAATATACCTACATATCCTGAATTCGATTTATTTCCAGTTGCTAAAGCTGTTGCTGCTGGCGCTGAGTCTGTAATAGCTGATTCCGCCGAAAACGTACGAACACCTCCTGTTACAATTTGATCTAACGTAAGCGGTGCCCCTTTATACCAGCGAGCCAATGTTGTCGCCGTTGAACTCGTTCCGTCCA
>NZ_JBNLYE010000619.1:0-1657 GCF_050172095.1 Bacillus sp. GMs2/2 | reverse complement strand
TCATTAAAACAAATTTACTAACTACGAAACAAGGAGGCATCACTGTGGACATTCGTGAAGGATTAATTCCAACAGCTTTAGGTACAGCAGTG
Source organism: Bacillus sp. GMs2/2 (assembly GCF_050172095.1). Taxonomy (NCBI): domain Bacteria; kingdom Bacillati; phylum Bacillota; class Bacilli; order Caryophanales; family Bacillaceae; genus Bacillus; species Bacillus sp. GMs2/2. The sequence continues at coordinate 1,565 of NZ_JBNLYE010000619.1, read as the reverse complement.
ACAGCAGCAGGTTATGCTCTTAAACAAACTCGTGGAACTAATAAAATGATTGCAAATACAGTATTTGGTTTTGGTTTAGCACACGTCGTTTTAGGTGTAATCGATCTTGTTGAACATCGTCGTTAGAACGAAAGGCAAGCATTGATATATGCTTGCCTTTTTGGGAGTACATTTATTATTCATTTTTCAAAATATGTTTGTATGACGTAATCATTATCAATGTAATTAAATAGTTACACTACAAGAAAATTAGAAAGTAAAACTGTGAGCATTGAATTTTATGAAATGAGATGGTGATGGAATGGAATTTTCTTCTGAAAGTAATACGTATCATGCTGGTGACATTGTTTATATTTTTTACCGAAATCCTCATACTCAAGACGTAGCTAACATACAAGCTGCAGCAGTTGTAAATAATCCTGAAAGACCTAATGAATTAGCACTATTTCTTTACGAAACGTATTATCCACTAACAAATGAGATGGCTATATATGCTACCGAAGATGAAGCAAACCAAGCTTACACTTACTATTATGGTGATATTTCAGAGGGGATGTTAGAATGAATAAGCCATTTATGCCTAAGCTCGTATATTTTGAACCGAAAGCATTAGATTATCCTTTGGGGAAAGAGCTGTTTGAGAAGTTTTCAAAGATGGATGTTGAAATTCGACATACTACTTCCCATAATCAAGTAAGAGATTTGCCAGGGGATAACGATTTTCAAAAGTATCGAGTAGCAAAATCCACGCTGGTTGTTGGTGTTAGAAAAACACTGAAATTCGATACTTCCAAGCCTTCAGCAGAGTATGCAATTCCTTTTGCAACGGGATGTATGGGACATTGTCATTATTGTTATTTACAAACAACGATGGGAAGTAAGCCTTATATACGAACGTATGTAAATGTTGAAGAAATTTTAGATGCTGCTGATAAATACATGAAAGAGCGTGCACCTGAAGTAACAAGATTTGAAGCGTCGTGTACTTCAGATATTGTAGGAATCGATTATTTAACGCATACCCTTAAACGGGCCATTGAGCATTTTGGAGAATCTGAATATGGGAAATTGAGATTTGTTACGAAATTCCACCATGTAGATCATTTACTTGATGCTAAACATAATGGAAAAACAAGATTTCGCTTTAGTGTAAACGCTGATTATGTGATTAAAAACTTTGAACCAGGAACTTCTCCCTTAGCTAAACGAATTGAGGCAGCAGGAAAAGTAGCTAGAGCTGGATATCCTCTTGGTTTCATTGTAGCTCCTATTTACCTGCATGAAGGCTGGAAGGAAGGATACTATCATATGTTTGAACGCCTAAATGCTGAATTACCTCTTGATGCACGGGATGATATTACATTTGAATTTATTCAACATCGTTTTACAAAGCCAGCTAAGAGAGTAATTGAAAAAAACTACCCGATGACAAAACTAGAATTAGATGAAGAGAAAAGAAGGTATAAATGGGGGAAATATGGAATCGGAAAATACATTTATCAAAAAGAAGAAGAAGAGGATATAAAAAACTATCTGTATTCCTATATGAAACAGTTCTTTCCTAA
>NZ_JBNLYE010000618.1:0-1663 GCF_050172095.1 Bacillus sp. GMs2/2 | reverse complement strand
TACATACTTTTGCGTACTGTTCTAGTGTATTGTATGTATTAAGAAAATCAACTTTAAATCGTATTATTCTGCTGCAAAAGAATATAATTCTTTACTAGATGGGGTGGTTTTATGCCATATGTAATCCGAGATGAAGGGCTAGTTTTACAAGGGGATGATGGAAAAGAACCAATTTTTCATACATATGAAGAAGCGAAGGAAACATTAAAAACATTAACTATACCGCAGTTTCCGAAACATATTAGAAGAAAACCATTTACACCAAAAATAATAAAGATAGCCGCTTCTGAATAAGAACCGGCTATCTTTATTATTCATAACTTAATAGCAAATAAAGTATATAAAAACTCTTTATATTGATCTTCTGTAATTTCACGCTTAGTTTTTTCCCCATGAACAACTTCAGTTAAACTTGTATTCGTTAATGAAATATGACCGGAGTTCGTCAACTTTACTGCAATTGGTCCTTTATTAAAAATAGACTTCTCATCTTCTATCACTCTTCTTTGAACATCGTTTATTACTATCTCATCAATATTAGGTTTATAAAAAGCATGACAAATTTTCCATTCTCCATCAGTATCTATTCTTTCTAAAACATAATTTCCTTTACTTGTATCTTTTCGTCTCACTCGGTACGAACCATTTTTTGAAGAAACAGACTCGCCAGTAAAAGGTACAGGAACAAGAGGTACTAACGAAGCTATACCTACATCAATTAAATACTGTAGATTATCATAAGTTAAAATAATTGTTATATGGCCATCCTCCAGTGCCCATGCATTTATATCATTTTTATACACCGTACCTAATGCCAGTTGTACATCATAGCCACAGTCTTTTAAGAAATAGTAAAAAAGAGTATTTAATTCGTAGCAAAGTCCACCACGGGAACTAGTTAAAATTTTCTCTCGTAAGTTTTCCAGAGAGATTTGATTCGTATTTCGTGCTATAACATCTAAATTCTCAAATGGTATAGTGTGTGCAAATGTAAAGAGAATTGTATTCAATTCTTCAAACTTCACTTCAGTACGCTTTGCAAGATTCAATCTTGTAAAAAGCTTATGTTGTAGACTTGTCATAGTCAGCACCCCTTAAAATGTATAAGTTAAAATATTATATGCTGATTGTAAATTTTAAGAGGCACTGTAACAACGTACATTTCATTTAACTGTACCGGTACAAAAATTACGATTCACGGGGTAAATTAATAGAAGGCGTCATTACAAATGCCTTTTCTGTAATTACTTCTTTTTGGAGTAGATCAAAAGCTACGAATATAAATTTAATAGTTTATCTATAGGCAAATTATTACTATCACTTAAATCAACAAAATACTGAAGTTGCCACATTTGACTCTTTTTAGCTTGATTGCTAACAGTGGTATCCCAAACAGGATAAATTCTCATTGCCATTTTCCCTGTTTGATTTTGTGTTCTCAATATTTTTTCTTTAAGAAGAATCTCTTTAGGAAAAATAAATTGTCCTAGTTTATTATCAGCAATACAAGTGATTACTAATAAATCAGGAGCAGCTTTATAAGAGAACGCTCTATTTCGCATATTTTCATCTTTCTCCCAAAAAGAAACAAATTGACCAGTTTTATTAGGTGTAACTTTTGATTTTCTAAAACGAATGGTTTTGTTATTTAAGTGGAATAAAC
>NZ_JBNLYE010000617.1:0-1693 GCF_050172095.1 Bacillus sp. GMs2/2 | reverse complement strand
TCATTCCAAAAATTTTTTTATGAGGTGAAAACATGAACAAAACAGAATTAATTAAAAACGTAGCTCAATCAGCTGATATTTCTCAAAAGGACGCTTCTGCAGCTGTACAATCCGTATTTGACACAATTGCTAATGCATTACAATCTGGAGATAAAGTTCAACTAATCGGGTTTGGAACTTTTGAAGTACGCGAAAGATCTGCTCGTACAGGACGTAATCCGCAAACTGGCGAAGAAATTCAAATCGCCGCTGGTAAAGTTCCTGCATTTAAAGCGGGTAAAGAATTAAAAGAAGCTGTTAAATAAAAACAAGAAACCAGCCATTTTATAGGCTGGTTTCTTGTTTTTATTTAAGCAATTGCTTTATATTCTCTGCATGATACACTTCACAAATATAAAATACACATTTGCAGTTACTTACAATTTGATACTTTCTAGTTGGATACACATTCGCTGTAACAGAACATCCATCAAACAATTCAATAATATTTCCAGATGGCTGATATCCTTCATATAATACGTTTCTTCTTACTTCCATCTTTTCTATGAGCTTTTCAACAGGAATATTTCCACTCTCTAATTCACTCTTTATTGCGTCCGGTAAAAACGAAGTGTCTGCAAAAATTAGATTTTCAGATAACACCTTTCCTTTATAACTAACATTAGATACACGGTAAAGAAATGTTCCATCTTTATCAAAGAAATTCTTTGCTTCTTTCGGAATGTACTGTCTACCAAGTGCCTCTTGTTCAAGAACATCAAACTGAACTGTATCATTTAAAAGCTTTTCTAAAGCATGAATGGATGATGTATCTCCAGAAAATAAAATATTTTTAATTGCTTGTACATTATAAGTGAATTCATTCTTTCTATTTTCCGCTACTAACATGAGGAACACCTCTTCTGTAATTTTTTTATTTAAGATTTAAAAGTGCTGCCGCGTCTAATTGCGTAATTTCAGTCACTTCCTTACTGAATATTGCAACAGAAGCCCTATAATCTAAACTAGGCCTTACATCTTCCATCATTGTATTACTTGCTAACTCTTGTCTATCCTTAAAAACCAACAAGTTTGGAGGATCATTTGGAGCTGATACTGTAATATGTACTGGTGGAATCATTAGTCCTTCACCTGTCGCTTTCAGCACCGCTTCTTTTCGAGTCCAATATGTTAAAAAACCTTCTATTTTCTGTTCATTTGGCAGTTTTATAACTTGCGCTATTTCAATGTCTGTTAATACACCTTCTGCCATTTTCATAACATCTATACTTGGATTCATTTGTTCTACATCTATGCCAACAGGTGCAGATTTTGTAAATGCAACGACAACCCACTCACCTGAATGCGAAACGGATAATTGCGGCATACCTTCTGGTAATTGTGGTCTTCCATGCTGCAATTTACATACTGAGCACATTCGATCAATTGGTACTTGGACTGGTGACATAGAAAGTATCTTGCCGAGAACTAATCTACTTATTACGCAACCTATTATAAAACGAGCTCGATCTGCCGAATGATGATACGAATTTGCTTTCTCTCGCTCTATATCATTTAGTAAATTGTAATGCCATGATTGTAAATCCGAAATTCTTGCCCACCATATTTGACAATCATTCTCATTTAAAGTTGGAATAGAATCTACAACTTTACTTTCTATCATGTAAACTCTCCTTTATTCAACGAATATCAA
>NZ_JBNLYE010000616.1:0-1693 GCF_050172095.1 Bacillus sp. GMs2/2 | reverse complement strand
AGGGAGAGAAGAAAAATGACAAAAAAACCATATAAAGTAATGGCTCTATCAGCACTTATGGCAGTATTTGCAGCAGGAAATATTATGCCGGCTCATACGTATGCAGCTGAAAGTACAGTGAAACAAGCTCCAGTTCATGCGGTAGCAAAAGCTTATAATGACTATGAAGAATATTCATTAGGACCAGAAGGCTTGAAAGATGCAATGGAAAGAACAGGTTCAAATGCTTTAGTAATGGATCTGTATGCTTTAACAATTATTAAACAAGGTAATGTTAACTTTGGAAATGTATCGACTGTTGATGCAGCTTTAAAAGGAAAAGTGATTCAGCACCAAGATACAGCTAGAGGAAATGCGAAGCAATGGTTAGATGTATTAAAGCCACAGCTTATTTCAACGAATCAAAACATCATTAACTACAATACAAAATTCCAAAACTATTATGATACTTTAGTTGCTGCGGTAGATGCAAAAGATAAAGCGACTCTTACGAAAGGCCTAACTAGATTATCAAGTAGTATTAATGAAAATAAAGCGCAAGTGGATCAGTTAGTAGAAGACTTGAAAAAATTCCGAAATAAAATGACGTCGGATACGCAAAACTTCAAGGGTGATGCAAATCAAATTACATCTATATTAGCTAGTCAAGATGCAGGAATTCCGCTTCTACAAAATCAAATTACAACGTACAATGAGGCAATTAGTAAATATAATGCAATTATTATCGGTTCATCTGTTGCGACAGCTCTAGGACCAATTGCAATTATTGGTGGTGCAGTAGTTATTGCTACGGGCGCAGGAACACCGCTAGGAGTCGCATTAATTGCAGGTGGTGCAGCAGCTGTAGGCGGTGGTACAGCTGGTATCGTATTAGCGAAGAAAGAACTTGATAATGCACAAGCTGAAATTCAAAAAATAACTGGACAAATTACAACTGCTCAATTAGAAGTAGCTGGGTTAACGAACATTAAAACACAAACTGAGTATTTAACAAATACGATTGATACTGCAATTACAGCGTTGCAAAACATTTCAAACCAATGGTATACAATGGGATCGAAATACAATTCTTTACTTCAAAATGTGGATTCAATTAGTCCAAACGATCTTGTTTTCATTAAAGAAGATTTAAACATTGCGAAAGATAGCTGGAAAAACATTAAAGACTATGCAGAAAAGATTTATGCTGAAGATATTAAAGTAGTAGACACGAAAAAAGCATAATTGAATACGAATCGTTAGAGCGTTAAGTGTTGATGAATGATTTGAAGCTCCTGTTCAGTTGTGAGCAGGAGCTTTTGATATCCTTATAAAGAGAATAGGTGAAAAATATGCAGAAACGATTTTATAAAAAATGTCTTTTAGCGGTAATGATTGCTGGGGTGGCAACGAGTAACGCATTTCCTTTACATCCTTTTGCAGCAGAACAAAATGTAAAGGTGCTACAAGAAAATGTGAAAAACTATTCTCTTGGACCAGCAGGATTCCAAGATGTAATGGCACAAACGACATCAAGTATATTTGCAATGGATTCATATGCAAAATTAATTCAAAATCAACAAGAGACGGATTTAAGTAAAATAAGTTCGATTAATAGTGAATTTAAAGGGAATATGATTCAGCATCAAAGAGATGCAAAAATTAATGCAGCATATTGGTTAAATAATATGAAGCCTCAAATTATGAAAACAGA
>NZ_JBNLYE010000615.1:0-1703 GCF_050172095.1 Bacillus sp. GMs2/2 | reverse complement strand
CAAGTAAATGTATGTTATTTAGGGGGAAATGGTGGGAGGAGATGTAATTTTGGCTAAAAATAAAAAAAGAAATGATGCTTTGGCAATAGGTGTCGGTATAGGGGTTGTAATTGGTGTATTTCAAGGGCACTTTACAAATAATTTAGTAATCGGAATTGTGATTGGGATTATAATTGGGATTGCGTTTTTGAAGAAGTAATGAGATGTAAATTCATTTCAAAAATTGTTGTATCAAAAGAATGAAAATTAGGAATATTAAACCTGTTTTTCCTTTTATTGTGATATTATATATGAAAAGGAAGGTGATGGATATGTCAACAAACAATCAAATAGAACAAAACTGTTTCATTTGCAAAAAACATATAGGAAATATTATAGTTCCAGGTGGAGCTATTTACGAAGATGAACTCGTTTACGTTGGACATGTCCACTGGGATAGTGAAGAAACATACCTGGGTTATGTAATGATAGATATAAAAAGACATGTACCTGGCCTTGCTGAACTAATAGATGAAGAAGCGAAAGCGTTCGGACTTATAACAAGTAGAGTAAGTAAAGCGCTAAAAGAAAGCGAAGGTGCAGAGCATATTTACACTTTTGTTTCAGGAAATGGTGTACCACATATGCATATGCACATTATTCCGCGTTATCCGAATACACCAAAAGAGTTTTGGTCACCAACCGAGATAGCGAAATGGACTGGCGCACCATATGGTAACGAAGAGAAAATAAAAAAACTATGTGAAAGAATACGAAAGTATATGGTAAATGAGTATGCATACAACAAATAATACACAATATTCATGGGTTGGAAATATAGAAATGTGTTTAGGAGAAATTTCAGTTAAACAATATGGTGATATTGTACTTGGTAAATATGGCGGGAATAAAAGTGCTGGAGCGAAAAAGAATGAAGATGGTGCATTAGTTTGGTCAAATGGTGAATGGGAATTTGCAGCTATATTAGATGGACATAATAGTGTAGAAAGTGTTGATTTAGTAGTAAATACAATCGAAAAAGAATATGAAAATATAAAAGTAATTTTGAATGAACCAATTAATTCAGTATTTCAGTCTGTTGAAAATCATATACTTACAATTTTTCAGTCATCTTCATTTAAGGAAAAGTGCAAAAAAATTAAAGGTGAAACAGCTTGCTTACTATGTGTAAGGAAAGAAAATTATATATGGTGGCTTTCTATCGGTGATTGTTTAGTGTATGTATTTCATGAAGAGTTACATAAGTTAGGACAATATGCATTAAATCAACGTCATTTTTACGAATGGATTGGAAATGTAAACACATTTGATTTACCTGTTCCTTGCTATTCATCAGGTATTCGTGAATTACGTACTGGAAAGAACCGAATTGTAATGGTGACAGATGGAGTATTAGAATGCGGGGAACGCCGATATGAAATACCTGTAAATTTGTATAATGCTATGAACAGAAATGATAAAACACTTAAAGAAAATATTCACAATGTTTTAGAACACGTGCATCATCAGTTGGGACGTGATAGTGCGACAATTATTAGTTGGGACGTAGAAAATAAAAGGAATGCTACGTATCCGAGTGATCAGCCGGAGAAAAGGTAAAGGAGGAAACATCACTGTTTTGGGTTAAAGGAATTTTATTAATAGTATGGATTATATCCTTAGTTGTTGTTGAAAAAGTAGTGAGGAAAAAACTAAATATACCG
>NZ_JBNLYE010000614.1:0-1704 GCF_050172095.1 Bacillus sp. GMs2/2 | reverse complement strand
GTTTTTGTGCAAAAAATGCGGTAAATATTTTTGTACAAAGGAAGTTTTTATCTGTTAGCTATTAAATGAAAGAATTTCTTGTTGTACTTTACATTGAATATAGAAGTGAGTAAAAATGACGTATCCATTACAAGTTGATTTTCCGTTTGGAGTTCCTTTTGGTGATGAAATGGAAAAAATATTTTAGGATTTAGCAAAGAGTATTAACAAAGAAAAAGGATTCCACTAGAACATATGGACAGAGAATCAGGAGACAAAAGAAGCTGGAGGCATTTATATATTTGAAGAAAAACAGATGTGGAAATGCACAAGAAGAGACTTCAATCTTCTAGTGATAAATATATTAGGGTAAGAATTTTTAAAATCAATAAAAAGCTAACCAAACTGAATCATGGTTATGTTAAATAAAAAAGAAGGAGATAGCTTCCTTCTTTTGCTGAATTCTGCCTTTATGATAGCTCGTCCACCGTCACCAAGCTAAACTTACACAAAGTGAATTTTAGAATATATTGTTTATTTCCTAAAAAATGGTCACCATATCAAAAAAAGAAAATTGTACGTTTGGACACAATTTAGACACAAAATATCCGATTCCTTGTACGATAAAGGATCGGATATTTATTTTACTGTTTTATATAGTGGGCAATTTCTCCCTTACGAGGTCTGTGTAGCAACCGAACCAAATCTGATGGTAAGTATTAGTGGACATCAAAAATAATAATGACTAATCCAGATTAACAATTAAATATACCAATATGTTAAATGACTAAATAATACAAATGATATGAAGAGAATTTCTACTCTTTTATACCGTTTTACATTTGTTTTTAAATATCATACAAAATTCGTGGACAGATGGCAGCACCTCTTTTATAAATAAGGCTCAAAAGTTACCATACCTGATAACGGAAATATTAATGTAACTCTAGTTCCTTTATTCACTTCAGATTCAATGGTAATTTTCATACCTAATTTTGAGCACAGTTTTTCGCATAGATACAAACCCATTCCTGTACTTTTGCTAAATCTTCTTCCGTTTTCTCCAGTAAACCCTTTCTCAAAAACTCTATTTATATCTTTAGTGACTATCCCTACTCCATTATCCTCTATAGTTAGTATTACTGAGTTAGTTTTCTTAATTGTGTATATATGTATCATTTGTTCTTTGTTATTTGAGTACTTTATAGAATTTCCTATTATTTGATTAATAATAAATTCAACCCATTTTCCATCACTATATACGATCTCATCAATATCCTGTATATCTAATTTTATTCTCTTATGAATAAAATCCCTATAGTTTCTTTTAATTACATTCCTTACTACATTATCAAGGTTGATTGGCTTGATAATATAGTCTTCATTAACGTTATTGCTTCGAGAATAATACAGAACCTGTTCTACAAACCCCTCGATTCGATCCATTTGAGAGTCAATTTTATTCGTTACTTCATTTTGATTATTTTCAATAATAAGCTTTGTAGAAGCTATTGGTGTCTTAATTTCATGCACCCATGTCTCTATATATTCTCTGTAATCCAATTGAATATCTCTATAATACTTTACATTTTCATGCATATCTCTACTTACTTCTTTCAATATAGCGTTAAGCTTTTCCCCATGTATAAAGTTTGCTTCCTTTACTACCTCAGGAAGTAGGTATTTTTTCTCCAAGTTTTCTAATATACCGTTAATCTCATTATA
>NZ_JBNLYE010000613.1:0-1713 GCF_050172095.1 Bacillus sp. GMs2/2 | reverse complement strand
CTTGTTCAAATGATTTTCTACCAGACTCATATCTTTGTTTACTTTGTCTTAATTGTTTTAAGACTTTATATCTATTTATTTGTAAATCATTAACGACATATGTAACCCCATAACTGCCCATTCCAATTACTGATTCAATTTTATAACGTTCTGCAACAATTGTATTTTTTCGCAGTGGTCTATCAAATAAAGCTAGTACACGACGCCATTTCATCAGCTACTTGAAAAGAAGCTACGGCTTTTACGTTTTCTTTTATAATGTTGATGTCCATAACCAGATGAACGTCGTTTATAATCGCTACTTGAATAAGAGCGCCCTCTACGACGATAATCACTACTTGAATACGAACGATATTTTTTCTTTCCTAATAAAGAATCAATAATTTTTTTGAACATTCCTTCACCTCTTGAGTAAAATTTCCTTTTCATTATACCAATAATTATTGACTGTATTTGTGACAGGTTTGTAAAGAGTAAAAAACGACGAGTTATGCCCGTCGTTACTTTCATTCATCCTCTTCATCAAAAACTTCATCAATCATACATTTCTCTAATAAATACTCAAATGTAATATCTGCGAGATCTTCAATTTCTTCTCGTTTTGGGACGTACCCTCTTTCAATTAGTTGCTCATAAAAAAACTCCGCAATCTCTTCCGTATCAATCACGACTTCAATTTCCTTCATGAGCATCACTCCTTTATTTCTGTTTTATGAAAAAATCTCAAAATTATGTATATGAGATTAGAAAAATAGATTTTATTTTTTTATAGGTCATAAGCTTTGGACGAGATGCATACGATTGTAGTACAAGCTATTCAAAGGGGGAAATAATAATGGAAAATCAATATGAAGTAGGACAAACAAAAGAAGAGTTCATGCATGAAGATCAATGGGCAGACTCTCTTATAAAGTGGCTTTTTATTTTTTTAATAGTTGTAGGCATACCTTATACTGCATATGTTGTTGTTCAATTTATTCTCTCTTTCTAGTTAACTACTTTTTCTCTGTCAATTTAACTAAATAATTATGAACAACATCCATTACAATTTTATATTCTTCATCTTTAAATGTATCGAACAATAATTGATAATCGTTATAAATGTCAAGTAATCCATCAATGATTTCTTGACGATTCGTCTTAACACTCACTTTTTTCGAGTTGTTAATTGACTTTAACTTACCTAAATCTAATTTATTCATACCTGCTTTATCTTGTTTCATTTTCTTCAAAATTGCATTTGCCGTTTGAGCATTCGCAAGTAACGTTAAATCTGATTCATCCGCTTCTAACCATTCACCATCCGTAATCCGTGACAATTCATAAATTGTATCTTCCCATGCGTCATTCTTATATCTCCATACTTCTGTACGAAAACCAACAATACGGAAAACATCTTTATCATATCCAGTTACTTGCACAAGATCACCAAACGTGAAATTATAATTTAATTCAATCCACTCCGTATCGCCCTTTTTCATATCCTGCTCTGTAACGTGCTGCAATGTTTGCTCTACGTAAAATCCATCGTGATTATTGACTTCGTATACATAAACTCCATCTAAAACCTTCATATTTGTGATTTTCCCAACGGTTCCATATAGCGTAATCACGACTATGTCCCCTACGTTGTATTTAGGTTGTTTTTTTCTTGCCATCTCTATCTCTCCTTTTTTTGACGTCGTGATTTTGATATCAGTATATGCAACCTAC
>NZ_JBNLYE010000612.1:0-1718 GCF_050172095.1 Bacillus sp. GMs2/2 | reverse complement strand
CGATTAAGAAAAAGCTGGTATGTACCGCAAATGCGTATCCAACTTCAAAAACTACAGGAGCAAGTGACAAATAAGAATGATCTGTGAGGAACTTTAAGAAAAAGGGAGTGGAGAAATCTTGATACATCAATATGAATTAAACTTTTCAGTGATGTATAGTGGCAAGGTAACAGACTCACAATCTACGATTATTCCAGCAAGTTCTTTAGAGGAAGCAAATGAAAAATTAGAGTCGGAAGTAAAGCGACGATTAGGAAAATGTAGTATAAAAGTGTATTCCGCAAGTTTATTTGTTTCAGAGGAAGTTCAATATACAGTCTTACAAAAGTGAAAATCAATATCGTGCATAAAAAGGATGAAATGAATATGTTATGCCCAGTATGTATCAAAAGAGGAGAAAGGGAAGTTGAAATGATCCCAATGTATGACGAACATCCAAATTGGATTCTTTTTTGCAGGAAATGAGATCATCGACATGAAAATGAAGAAGTAAGTCCTCTTCCTTATTGAAAGTAATAAATCGAAAAGTCTTATTTCTGCAGCAAGACTTTTTTGTTATTTTGTGGGGCTTTTTTCACATGAAAATTCCTATTGTAAAAGGGTATTAAGTTGCCGTTTTGAGAGGTGTCTTTTTCTTTTAAAAAGCGGACTGAACATCTAGGTTAAACATTGTTGTTATAATGTTCTTAAGGAAAGCAGGTATATGTGCATAAGTTATGCACCCTAAAATAGACTTAAGCACATATGTCTAGGTATGTGTGCTTAAGTCTATGTGACTATCGTTATGTGACCGATGGAGAGATTTTCAAAGTTATGGAGCATGAAAAATCTATTTTGGATACAAAACATAAGAAAATTGTACTTCTGCTGATTGAAATGGCTAGATTATATGATGAAATGGATCATTCAAGTGGTTGGAAGTGTGTTGGGATGGGAGTGGATTTTCTGTTATGATAGAAAAATCAATGAATCAGCGAGGTGAAAGTAATGATTTTTTTATTTCGATTTGATGTGATAGACAAGGGAATGGATTTTATTCTGAATGAAGAAATAGCAAAAGACATGTATCCTGATTTGGAAGAAATGCTCCGTGATTTAGTGAGATCTTTATGCTCAATGCTTGAATACTATAAAGTCTATAACAAAGAGAAAACCATCTTTTCAGGAGTCATTCACGATAATGGGGAAGCGGAGGTTACACTCAGTAAGGGTTTGGGAAAATACATTGATCCATATACCAAGAATCAAATTATCTTTGATCATGGAAAACTTATTACTGAACTTTGTACCACAATCATGGATCGGAGATCAGCAGAAGCCCAATTAAAAGGAGAACGATGGTAGATCATAGTTCTATTTTCATAAAAAAGTTTGATTAAATTGCAAGGACTGATAAGTGGTGAGTAGTTCAATGAAATACGTGTTAGAAAAGTTTTATACATACGTAGAAAAATAAAGCACTCATGGCTAATTTGTTGTATACTAAAGAAGCTCAAGCAAGAACTATATTATGCGGTTTTAGGCATAAAAAAACGTCTTTTATCAGCACATAAAAGACGTTTTTTATTTGAACATTATTAACATAGCATGTCTTATGAGTAGTAAGACATGCTACTTTCAGAAAATGTGCTGATTGTGAAACGTATATTATCCCTACATAGCTTGTTGCACAAACAGAATCCGCAAGTATATCATATCATAAATCAATGATGAAAAAG
>NZ_JBNLYE010000611.1:0-1735 GCF_050172095.1 Bacillus sp. GMs2/2 | reverse complement strand
AGAATGCTGTTGTTTAACTAAAAGGAAACTTTGGTTAAACAACAGCATTTATTAATTTGCTGACAGCCTTTTTTATGACTTATAAATACTGATTCAATAATCTTTTCAAATACACTTCATTTTGCGGTGATACTTTTTCAGAAAATCTAGCTGCAATAATAATAGGAGCCCATTGAAAAACTTCATCTCTTGATAAGCCGGTACGACTGCAATATATATGTAAATACATCTCAGCTAATTCTACCGAAGATTGTGAGTACAACAAGTATGTTCGAAATACATCTGCACGAATATCACCTGAACTTGCATCTACCCAGTCTATAACTTTCACTTTCTCTTCCTTACTCAAAATCAAATTAAATGGATGGAAATCTCCATGACATAGCCTAAAATCAAATGTAATAGAATCTAATTTTTGTAATATATTCTTCTTTTTGCTTTCATCCAATTTATGTACAGATTTAATTTGACGCTCTAACCTTTTCCTCATTAACTCCATTTCATCTGTATTCACACGTATAGCATGGATCTTTTTTTGCTCATTAACACAAAGTCCGATATAACGCTCTGCCTCATTTAAATTATTAAGTAGGAGATCACCAACACTGTCCCCTTTTACGTATCCCATAATAATTGCCTGTCTATCGTGTATCTTTGTCACTTCAAATACGTTTGGAACTGGCAGCCCGCATGAATAAGCATATTTTTGTTTTTTTGCTTCATTCATAGACTCTGTATCTGGGAGGTAATCTTTAAATAATTTTACAACCTTATCATCAGTTAAATAAATTTCTGCTGTATTCCCTTTTGCAATTGGATTACCTAAAACCACTTCATTTCTCCCCTTAACATAAATTAAAATAACACCTTATACCTCTCTTTAAATTCACTATAATCCTAGCTAAAACCTTCTTCACGAATATACAAAAAACTTACCGCTTTCCATCCTTAAATAGAAAGCGGTAAGTTTAATTGTTTAGGAATATCAGAATGAAACTCTGATGTATGCACAATTGAAAATGTATATCCTTGCTCAATAAATGATACTTCATTACATTTATATTCAAATGATACACCATTTTTCTTAAAGTTATTTTGGATTCGCTGTAAAAATGCGACGTCTGGTGTTCCGAAAGAAACGTGTACTTTCGGTGATAGAGCTTTCATCGCGATTGGAATCCAAGGTCGCTGCCACCAAGTTGCGACGACATAAGCAGTGCCACCAACTACAAAGTTAAAAATATCCCCGTCTTCCATCGTTTTCATATTTAGATTTGATTTCAGCCATTCCCTAAAAATAGGTACACTTTTAACAGGAAGACCAATTTCCCTTACATATAAAATGTTTAAAGGTGACTGCGGTACTAATACATCTTCTTTAACATAACTATGCGCGATAATTTCGAGTAGATTTCCATCTCCGTCTTTAAAGTATAAATTGAATCGACCATCCTCTTCATCAATTATATGACCATCTTTCCATTTCGCAATGAGTAATCCAGACTCCTCAAGCCATCTTGCTGTTTCATGAAATTTTGAATATGGGATTTCAAAAGCAACATGTGCAGGTGCAATTGGTTCATACACTTCTTGAAAACTAATTGTTGTATAAGGTGTTACTTCAAATTGAATGAAGGATGCTGTTTCTTTTTTTATTGGAAAAGATAATATGTCCTTATAAACTTGTTTTACCCCTTCTATGGAAACCGTTTGTAGTTTTATATCTGATATATGT
>NZ_JBNLYE010000610.1:0-1745 GCF_050172095.1 Bacillus sp. GMs2/2 | reverse complement strand
CAAGCTTTCTATTTCAAAAATTATACGAGGTGAAATAATGAAAAACAAAAAGACATTAACTAAGGTAGCATTAACAACAGGATTAGCTTTAACAGCTGTGGCACCATATGGCGTAGGTCATGCAGAGGAAACAGATCAACTACAAGTTCAAATTCAAGAGGAATCGTTCCGTTCGGGTGAACTTACACAGCCGTCACAAAAGGCACCAGAAAATGTAGTAAAGGATGCACTTAAGGAGAAAACAGAGCAAGCTCTGTCCCAAAAACAAGTCAATGGAGAAGCAGGAGTAGATTATAAAGTCCTTCAAAAACGTGGTTCGTATGATGGAACTACACTTGTACGTATGCAGCAAACATACGAAGGAAAAGAAGTATATGGTCATCAATTAACTGCACACGTAGATAATAATGGTGTTATTAAAAGTGTTTCAGGTGATAGCGCGCAAAATTTAAAACAAGAAGAATTGAAAAAACCTATTAATCTATCAAAAGATGAAGCAAAACAATTTATTTATACGAAGTACGGGAACGATATCAAGTTTATTTCTGAGCCAGAAGTTAAAGAGGTTATTTTTGTTGATGAAGATAATGGAGAAGCTAAAAATGCATACCAAGTTACCTTTGAAGCTGCAACACCAAACTATGTTTCTGGTACTTATTTAGTAAATGCACAAAATGGTGATATGTTAAAAAATATGGTACAAGAATCTAACTTAAAAGCCAGTGACAAACTAGTTGGAGCTTTAAAGAAAAGTAAACAAAGCAGTCTTACATCATTAACTGGAACAGGAAAAGATGATTTAGGTATTTCTCGTTCATTTGGTATCTCTAAACAAAGTAATGGCAAATATGCTCTTGCTGATTATACAAGAGGGCAAGGAATTGAAACATATGATGTGAATTACAGAGATATTACTAAAGAAGAAAGCTATTATCCTGGTACATTAGCGACTAGTACTTCGGCAACATTTAACGATTCAAAAGCAGTAAGTGCTCATTACTTAGCAACAAAAGTATTTGATTTTTATAAAGATAAATACAAGCGTAATAGCTTTGATAATAAAGGACAAAAAGTAGTTTCAGTTGTACACGCTTGGGATTCTGAAGAGACGAATGATCCGAAAAATTGGCAGAATGCATTAAGTGCTAATAATGGAAGTATGCTTGTATATGGCGATCCTATTGTTAAAGCATATGACGTAGCTGGACATGAATTTACACATGCTGTTACTTCTAGCGAATCTAATCTTGAATATTACGGAGAATCCGGTGCGATTAATGAGGCATTATCTGATATTATGGGAACATCTATTGAGAAATACGTAAATAATGGAAACTTTAACTGGACAATGGGAGAACAAACAGGATCTGTTTTCCGTGATATGGAAAACCCAGCTTCTGTTCCATCTTCACTAGGAGTACCTTATCCAGATGATTACAGTGAATTTAACGATTTTAATGGATGGGATCAAGGCGGTGTTCATTTTAATTCAAGTATTATTAATAAAGTTGCGTATCTCATTGCGAAAGGTGGAACTCATAACGGAGTAACTGTTAAAGGAATTGGTGAAGATAAAATGTTTGATATTTTCTATTATGCAAATACAGATGAGTTAAACATGACTTCTAATTTCAAAGAATTGAAATCAGCATGTATTCGAGTGGCAACTAATAAATATGGTGCGAATACAGCTGAAGTTCAAGCAGTTCAAAAAGCATTTGATGCAGCAAAAATTAAGTAATTTA
>NZ_JBNLYE010000609.1:0-1750 GCF_050172095.1 Bacillus sp. GMs2/2 | reverse complement strand
TTTTTCTCAATTTCTTCTTCTATATCTTTGTTAAATAACTCAATCGATGCTTTATCTAATTCTGTTTCCTTATGTTCCTTTTTATTTTTTTCTTGGTCGCTTTCTTCAAGTCGATCCACTTTAAACTTAATCTTCCCATCATCACCAAGATAACTGTCAGCCGCGCTCCTTATCGGTAGCGCGACAAACAGTAAAAGGATAGAGAGAAATGATAACTTAGCCACTATGCTCCATTGTTTGATCATTTACTTCTTTTTCCTCCCATTTCTTATGCCATACAAATAGATTACTAACCAATCCAATAATGGCAATTACAAACAATACGACAAAAATAACTTTCCCAGTATCTTTACCACTAATAAAATCATTTAGAAAACTTTCTATATACTGAAGCGGTGAGAATTGACGTATCTTTCCGACAGACGACATTTGATCTACTTTACTTCCAACTGCCTCAGTTAAAAATAGGTACATGCTTAAAAATACTAATAGTATAAACATTCCTACCATTTTTATTTGTCGTAATAAGTAGGTTGAGACCAATACAAACGCCATCATAATAAATGTGATGAACGCAATCCATAGTAAACTTTGATCCTGACCAAACTTTAAAAGACGCCCAGAAATGATACCTATACTAATCCCTTCCACAATTGATATACCGAAAGCTACTACTGTAGTTGGTACATTCATATCAATTAATGAGAATTTCTCTTCAAAATGATCTGATTGCATTCGTTTCTTTTCTTGATTCGCAATTGCGTATGCTGTAAATAATGCAACAATGAAACAAGTTAATACAATTAAGTATGGTGTAAAAGCATTTCCTGCTACAATTACTCCATCATTTTGCTTTTGAACTGGACTAGCTAAAAAGTCATATAGCATCTCATTTTGACGATCTCCAATACGGCTATTCGCTAAAATTTTCGTAAAGTTTTTGGAGAATGATTTATCATCTTCCATTTTCTTCGTAAAGTCATTTAATAATAGATCAGCTTTTGAAACAATTGTCGTTCCGCTGTCTTGAATTTCTTTTGCTTGTCCATTAATTTGATCAAATGTTTTATATACATCGTCTGAAGTTGCTAAACTATGCTTCGAACTTTCGACCAATGACTGACTTTGCATCATTAATGATTTAATACCAGAATCTAACGATAAAATAGCTGTTTGCTCACCAGCATGATTTGTTGTTAATACTTGCTGCTCTTCAACTAGCTTTAAGCTATTCTCACGCCATTTCGCTAAACCTTTTAAATACTCTCCTAAATTTTCATTCATACTAGTTGCTTGTTGCGTCGTTCCATTTAATTTCTCCGCTAGTAGCATAGAATTTTGATCCGCACTAGTAATAGATTGTTGATAAGAGTTTATTTTTTGTTTTAAACCTGACATATCTTGCTTTATTTCTGTAGTAATACTTGATGAAACAAGATTTGAAATTAAATCAATTAAACTTTGTTTATTTAATACGTAGTACAAAGATTGATCCGTCGCAATTGCATCTAAACTTCCCTCTTCTAACTTAGGACCTACATCTTTCGTTCTTAAATCAATCCCATAATACATTTCGTAAAGGCTCATTAAACCTTGATAACTTTCGACTGTATCTACTGCTTCTTTTATTAATACACTAGATATATTTTTTGTTAATACTTCTGCTTTTTGATGTACTACTTGATTCGTTGTACTTTCAGTAACTTTACCGTTATCTGTTCCCGTTTCGCCTCCTGGATTTCCTCCGGTC
>NZ_JBNLYE010000608.1:0-1754 GCF_050172095.1 Bacillus sp. GMs2/2 | reverse complement strand
CCTACAAAGAATTATTAAAAATGAAAAATAAGGAGTTGCATAATAATGAAGCTATCTCCGGTTACCTCAAAAAATATAGTTGCTGTTGGTTATAATCCTTTTTCTATGATTTTGCGAATCCAATTAAAGCATGGTATGTATGATTT
Source organism: Bacillus sp. GMs2/2 (assembly GCF_050172095.1). NCBI lineage: Bacteria > Bacillati > Bacillota > Bacilli > Caryophanales > Bacillaceae > Bacillus > Bacillus sp. GMs2/2. The sequence goes on along the minus strand of NZ_JBNLYE010000608.1, from coordinate 1,608 downwards.
CTTTAATGTACCAGAAAGCATTTATACAGGCCTATTACATGCACAATCTAAAAGTTATTATCATAATACTTACATTAAAAATTCTTTCCGCCACACAAAAATTTAAACTTAACACCCACTAAAAAAGAAAGGAGGTTAATCCTCCTTTCTTTTAAAAACATTTGGCAGATGAATTATCTTCGATTTCTCTTATTAATTTCATCATATGCTTGAATTTGTTTTTTCAAACGCCGATCAGCTTTTTTATCATGCACTACAAGAATTGCGTGTATAACTCCTGGAACCCAAAATATTAATGTTAATATGAAATTTATGATTGCCTGAATTGGTTTTCCACAAAATAATACAGCAACAGGTGGAAGAAAAATTGCTAATAAATACATCATCCCTTGAAAACTCCTTATTTTGTATTTTATATATCACTTTTCAAAATATACGCAAAAAAACCTACTACCATTTTAATCTTAACCTGCCTCTAAAATCAATGTATCTCCTTCTATTTATATAAGTATTTCAGACTTTTCATTGTTTTCTAACCTATTTTCTTCCTCTATTGCAGTTATTCCAATTGCGGAAATTAACGTTCCTATCGCTTGTATCCAAATACCAATGAGTGCAATGATTCTCTCATCCTTCTTATCAAAAATACTATCTTTATTTTCTTTCTCATCTTTCAATACATTTAAAACACCTTGATACGCTTGTAATCCAGCTCCTAAACTTTGCGTGGAGTTACCCAGTATAATAATTTTCTGTAATACATTTATATCCACCAAAGCTGCTTCTACTCCTAAAAAAGCACCAATCGATTGTAAACTGTTCCCTGTAATGATAAGATAATCATTTTCTTTCAATTGTTCATTTATATTAAAATATATTCCTATTACATTTGATATATTTCCTAATGCTAATAACTCAATTCCTATTTGATCAAGTAATTTACTTTGATTCTCTCTTTTTTCTTCCCCATAATCATAATTACTCGCAATGATTTGTAATATATACCCGAGGGCTTGTAATGAGCTTCCTACAATAACAAGTTCCGATTCAACTTTCTCTTCTCCAATAAATCCTCTTGTCGTTCCAATAGCAGCTGTAAGATTCCCCCCTACTTGAAACCATGCCCCTGTCACTTTTAAACTGCTTGGATTCATTTTTATCACCTATTCAAATATTTTCTAAAGCTTTCAAAACAAACAAATCTCACCCTTAATCTTTTATTTTATTTTTCAGATGTAATTTTGTGAATGATATAATGTGCTACTAATATAAAAAGCACCTTAAAGGTGCTTTTTATACGCATGCTGGGCATGTCAATGAATCTCCATTTTTATCTATTGTTATATTCAATATATATTCAATCGCTTTATGTGACCAAGTTTCAGGTGTAGGCGATTCATTTATATATTGTGGCGCACATGACTTCAGCATTGGAGTACTAATACTCCCTCCAGGATCTAAAGCAACTACAGCCATGCCATGGGGTAATTCCAGGGCCATAGATTTAGTGATACCTTCAATTGCAAATTTCGAGGCACAATATGGCGCAAGCTCAGCTTCACCTTCTCTCCCCCAACTAGAACTCATATTAATGATAATTCCTTCTTT
>NZ_JBNLYE010000607.1:0-1756 GCF_050172095.1 Bacillus sp. GMs2/2 | reverse complement strand
TCAAACTGTAATTTTTTTCTATTTACCACCTTAAAAGAGCTTGTTAAATAAGATTTTTAGCGAATAAAACGTTAAATAGTTTAAAATTATCAGATAACACTAGATATTTTAGTCTATTAATTATTATAATAGAGTATGAGATGGTTATATAATTGAGACAAAAAAGGTATACACCTAGGTGGGGCCTAGGCGGTGTTTCTCTTTTACGGCTTAGACATAGAAAACACCTACACTTTTTTGCCAATATAGGGGATGGAGAGATTATCATGAGCAACATGCAGCAAAAAACAGACGTTATCTTAATTGGTGCAGGAATTATGAGTGCAACGTTAGGCTCATTACTAAAAGAATTAGCACCAGAATGGGAAATTAAAGTTTTTGAAAAACTCGCAAGTGCCGGGGAAGAAAGCTCTAACGAATGGAATAATGCAGGTACAGGGCATTCTGCGCTATGCGAACTGAACTATACTTCCGAAAAAGCTGACGGATCTATAGATATTAGTAAGGCTGTAAAAGTGAATGAGCAATTCCAGCTTTCAAGACAATTTTGGGCATATCTTGTAAAGAGCAAATTAATTCGTAATCCACAAGATTTTATTATGCCACTACCTCATATGAGTTTAGTACAAGGGGAAAAAAATGTTGAGTTTCTAAAAAACCGTTTTGAAGCGCTTTCAAAAAATCCACTGTTTCAAGGAATGGAATTTTCTGATGCTCCTGAAACATTAAAAAAATGGCTTCCACTCATTATGGAAGGTCGCACATCTAATGAACCGATGGCGGCAACGAAGATTGACTCTGGAACAGATGTTAACTTCGGTGCATTAACACGTATGTTGTTTGATTACTTAAAAACAAAAAATGTCGAGCTAAACTACAAGCATAGTGTCGAAAATATTAAGCGCACGAAAAATGGTTTGTGGGAAGTAAAAGTACACGATATGAATAGTGGTAAAATTGAGCATCATACTGCTAAATTCGTCTTTATTGGCGGCGGTGGCGGTAGCCTACCTCTACTTCAAAAGACTGGTATCCCTGAATCAAAGCATATCGGTGGCTTCCCAGTAAGTGGACTATTTATGGTATGTAAAAACCAAAAAGTTGTAGAGCAGCATCATGCGAAAGTGTACGGTAAAGCTAAAGTTGGCGCTCCGCCAATGTCTGTACCTCATCTAGATACGAGATATATAGACAATAAAAAAGCTTTACTGTTTGGACCATTCGCAGGCTTCTCACCTAAATTCTTAAAAACTGGCTCAAATCTTGACTTAATCGGTTCTGTAAAACCGAATAACGTCTTAACGATGTTAGCCGCTGGTGTAAAAGAAATGGGACTTACAAAATACTTAATTCAGCAAGTTATGTTATCACATGAAAAACGTATGGAAGAATTACGCGAATTCATTCCGAACGCGAAAAGTGAAGATTGGGATATTGTAGTTGCTGGACAACGTGTACAAGTAATTAAAGATACTGATGCTGGCGGTAAAGGAACACTTCAATTTGGTACAGAAGTAGTAAGTGCAGCTGACGGCTCAATCGCCGCATTACTAGGCGCATCACCAGGTGCTTCTACTGCTGTTCACGTCATGCTTGAAGTATTAGAAAAATGTTTCCCAAGCCGCATGGTAGAATGGGAAGAAAAAATAAAAGAAATGATTCCTTCATATGGCATTTCACTAACTGAAAATCCAAGATTGTTCCAAGATCTTCACACTTCTACTGGTCGTACACTTGGATTAAACGAAAAAGAAAC
>NZ_JBNLYE010000606.1:0-1760 GCF_050172095.1 Bacillus sp. GMs2/2 | reverse complement strand
AAAAGATAAAATAAAAACTATATAAGAAATAAATGTAACGAAAACAAGGAAACATATAAACGGAGCATTAGATACATATTGTTCTATTCTTTTTTTCATTTTAATTCGTTTCATTTATTAAATGTGAAGTATCAATTTTAAATTGACCTTTCCAAGATCCATTTACTGTTCCAATTCTAGTTATATTTACATCTAAAGTAAGGGGCTGTTTAAACTCGTCTCTTCCTTCATTAACTATAACAAATGTAGAAACACCTTCAGGTCTATCGTTATCACGGATACCTATATCATTTAATTTTTTACCTGCTGCCATAAGTTCAAAAGGAAGATGATCATCTGAATCATGGATAAATGATAGTCTTCCGTAATTTATAATCTCAGGGTTTTCCTCTTGTTGCCCATTAATTTTACCATCACTTGCGAGCTTTAATCCTGATGTATCAAATTCAAATGGTACTAAACTTCCATCAGCTTTTTCCATTCTATAATGAACTGATATACGTAAATCTGAGATATATAATTCTTTGAGATGTACAGTAATACCTTGATCCGTAATTTTTTCATCAATAGGAATATATTTACCATTCTTCATCATATCTTGTACGACACCATTTTCATCTGTTATTCCCTCATTGACAACTTCATCATTTGTAACTGCATTAGAAAAATATGAGGCAACATTTGTAGCCGCCACTTGTACTTGTGGAATCATTGCTGTTGTGAAAAGCGCTGCGCCAGCTACTGCTGTATAAATGAAACGTTTTGATTTTTTACTCATGTTTGTAAATAGTCCTTTCTTTTGTTGTTTTTTATGATTTATATGAGAAACATTGTCTAGCTTGGAACGACTTTCAAATGTTTTCCATGCTTGTTCTACATCAATTTTAATTTCTTTTGGTGAATTTGCAGATTCTTCATCTAGCATTATGTTTTCCCAGTTGTTTAATTTACTGATTTCTACTAATAAATTTTGACATGCTTCACATGTATCTAGGTGCTTCGTAAATTCTTTTCTTGTATCATAAGAAAGTTCTCCATCAATATATGTTTGAATAAATCCGATATCATAACATTTCATTTGTTATGCCTCCTCTATTTGTTTATAAACCTTGCGAAACTTCATTTTGGCTCTGACTAATAATGTTCCAATAGAAGATATTTCTGTTTGAAGTATTTCTGCAATTTCTTTATATTGAAAACCAGAGAATTTCATGAGTAAAAGGGTTCGTTCTCGATCATTCATTTTATTTAGTATCGTTTGGACCTTTGTAATTTCTTCTTTTCTTATCCAATCATCGTCTAATGATGAAACATTTTGTACTTCATGGTATTGTATTTCTTTATCAATCTTCGCTTGCTGCCTTTTTTCAGATCGAAAATGGTTATAGGCTACATAAGTAGAAGATTTAATCAACCATCCAGGTATGTTTTCAATTCCTTTCCAATCACTACGATATAATTGTAAAAATACTTCTTGTGCTAACTCTTCAGCGATAGATTGATCTTTAACAATCCAGATGATTTGTTTCACAGCGTAAGCATAGTACTGCTTAAATAAATCTTCAAAGGTCATATCAGAAGCATGACTTTCTTCATTTTCTATGGTTAACATGTTCGTTTAAACCTCACTTTCAATTTGATACCTGTATTATAGAGAAACCAGAAAAACGGATTTTGTGACAGTTTTTCTGGATATTTTTTATTATGTACTAAAAAAAGCATTCATCTGATTAAAAAGATAAATGAAAACATAAAAACTA
>NZ_JBNLYE010000605.1:0-1762 GCF_050172095.1 Bacillus sp. GMs2/2 | reverse complement strand
TAAAACAGACTAATTTTAGATGAAAGATTCTATAATAAATCTGGAGAAACAAAAATAATTGAAAACATTTGAGCATGGAGATAAAAAACGCTTAACGAAGGATATTTCAAAAGAGATGGAGCAAAGGATTCAAAAATCAATAAAGCTTGTTCAAAAAAATATAAGGTGGATGCATTAGCATTAGGAGAAGTATATAAGCGGAATAATTATAAAGAATGAAAGAAAATAAGTAAGAATTGGGATCAAGGTGAAAATTATTTTAGTAATGCTGACATTAATGTTTATGTTCATCCAGTAATTGAACATTCAGGCTCAGCTTTACCGAAGAGAGTGAAATAAGGTGATTTAAGTCGTTAGCGGATTACAAATACGCTAAACGATATTAATGCTGGTTCTGCATTTTCAATCAGTGCAGACTTATGTACTTTAAACGTGATTAATAAATTATATTTGGCTTATTATGATCCTTTGGTTAGCACTAGTTAGAGTTATAGTAAAAATATTAAGTAGAAACGACTTATTTTTAATAATAAGAGGAAATATGTTACTGAAAAGTAAGGAGACAAATTATTACTTTTCTAAAGGGTAATTAGGTTCGTACAATGATGCATTAAAGTGATTCATAAGGGATTCTGAATGCTAAGAGAGTGAGAATGCATTACAAAAGAAAGGTGCATAGGCGCCTTTCTTTTTTGAAGGGATTTTTTGTTACGAGTTAGTACAAAATTGGGTTCAGGGGGTACTATAAAATTTTAGCTTGATGGCGATGGGGTAGCATCCACCGTCTATCAACATCACTACACCTATATTTAATACTGCGTTACGTGCCTTTAATCAAGTGAAAAACAAGACCCATTTTGTAAAAACTGAAACCAACGTTTTCTAAACTGAACTTGAGCCATATCTGCATGAACATGGGCCTCCATTTTTAAAGCTTCTGGTATAGGTCTAGGATGTTGACTTTCTACAATAATTTGATCCTCTTTTAGTACTCTTAAACTAAATTTAGCTAAAATTTGGTCTAGTAAAGGGAAGTACTTTAAAAATGTCCTTCCGGTATATCCCATAATTAATGTCTCTTCTTCATCAATTGGTGTAAACGTAATATACTGAATAAATGACTCATTCTCCTGTTTGCCACTGTGAAGCATCCACTGATGTGGGAATTTGTATTCAAGGTAAGCATCACCATTTGAGAATATAAACTGATCCAGTGTTCCCTCCAGCTTATAATTGGTTGATTCGGCTTTTGTTTTTCTACCAATCGTTTTTTTATGTACATAAGCAAGATGAGCAATATCCAGCACAGATTCGATTGATCGAGTAAGGTGTGCATTCCAAGTGGCGTGGAAGAAAGAGAGTTTAAAAGGAGTGTTCTCCATTACATGAAAAGTTTTCCATTCAGATGGATTTTCCTCACTATCAGGGTATATCCAAATCAACCCAATCTTTTCTTTTACAGGGTATGAGAAGGTATGAGCAAATTTCGGGATAGGTTTATTGGGTTGGGATGGAATTCTTACACAAGTACCACAACTATCGAACTCCCAACCATGGTAGGGACAGACTAGTTTACCATTTACTACTTGTCCCAGTGATAAGTCAGCGCCACGATGAGGGCAGTAAGGTGATAGAGCCTGAACTTCGCCTTTTTCATCCCGATATAATACAAAATCTTTGCCAGCAACTCTTTTTTTTACTGGAATCTTTTTTATATCTTTTACATAACTCACAGCATACCAATTACGTGGGAATACTCTAT
>NZ_JBNLYE010000604.1:0-1777 GCF_050172095.1 Bacillus sp. GMs2/2 | reverse complement strand
TATTTGTAAACGGACAACCTTTTTTAGTTCTTTCAGTAGCTGGTATTGAAATTGCTAGATTAGAGATTTCCCTTCAAGTAGCATTAGCTCTAAGAGTGCTTGGGATACCAATCTGTGATTAATTACCAAATTAAAAGAAAAAGCGGGCATTAGCCCTCTTTTTTTATTTTCTTCTCACCTTTTCTTAACAACAAACAAAATTCAAATTTAATTAATTATAAAAAATTAAAGTATATGAACGTTACATGAAACACTTGTTAAGATAGCTGTCCTTCACACTATTTATTTCGCCGACATTATATAATCAAAGCACACAATGATTAACTTTTTATACGTCTTATTTTAAGTGTGCTAGCATTCTAGGCTAGATAATTATGACTGCAAAAAAACTTCAAGTTCTCGTTTATATAAATTAAATAACGCTTTCACTTTTTGAATCGATTGATAATCTTTAAATTGCTGTTCTCTATCTTCTTATCCTTGAAGAGCACTAATCCAACTATACTCTACATCTACAATATGAAATAATGTTTCTAACATACCCCCAGTTTGCAAAGTAAATCTTCCTCTGAAAGTTGTTCACACCACTTAAACCAATCATCTCTTACTTGCCAATTATATTGAAATAAAGTGTACACATTTATCTCTCCCTTACTTCAATTATCCACCTAACAGCATCTGTTATACATTTAACCATTGACAATCATTTCTCTTCGGCCAAGTTCCTCTACAGCGTGATTAATTATTTCACTTACAGATAAAGAACCATCCAATATGATATCTGAATTTGGCTTAACAGTATGAATTGCCTCTAAATAAGCTTTTCTCGCATATGTCATGTAATGTTCCAAATCATTATGTATTTCATCTATTGTACCTTCCTTAAAATCTCGCAAAATCCTTCTAGCCATCGCAATATCTAAAGGCGTATCAATAAATATAGTTACATCAATGAACTTTCGCATCTCACTATTTAAGTTTGCAAAAGGATAATCTATAATAATATAGTCTAAGCTATTATTTTGTATAAGTTGCTCAATATCATGAATTAATGGTGTTAATACCCACTCGTCATAATTCGCCCCATCATCAATCCATTTACAAATATCAGCAGGACAGTTATCAAATGTATAACTATCAAAATATAAAGCTTTTGAGTTTTTAAACTTATGCTTTAATCTTTCTGTAATTGTAGTTTTACCTCCCCCCGAAACAGCTGCAATTGAAATTATTTTTGTTTTATTATCCACTATACCCACCAAGACCCTTTCGTTAACATAATATAATTATAAATTACTATCGTTGCTACTTCTTCCATTCATATTCTAACATACTCATTTCCCATAAATTCCAATACGTTTCTCCTACTCTTTTTGACTCTCTTAATAAGCCTTCTTTTACAAACCCTATTTTTTCGTAACATGAAATGGCCGATGTATTAAAATCATACACACCAAGAGTTACTCTATGTAGTTTTAATTTGTCAAAAGCAATATGAAGTACTGCTTTCATCATATGTTTTCCTATAGAACGTCCTCTCATCTTCGTATTACCAACTAATACTTTTCCAATTCTAGCGGACTTGTTAATATTATCTATTTGCCCAAGCGAAATATGACCAATAACGTCTGAAGTCTCTTCATCTACCACTTTGAAAGCGAATGTATTTGCACTTTCTATATACTTCTCTAATTGCTGTTCGTCTAAAGGAAATGTGAAGGCATTACCTGACCATTGTATTAGAAATTCTTCGGAATTAATCCAATTTATTAATTGT
>NZ_JBNLYE010000603.1:0-1780 GCF_050172095.1 Bacillus sp. GMs2/2 | reverse complement strand
AATGTGTATTTCTCAACTTTTTTTCTTACAAGGATAAGTAAAATTCTTCGTATATTCCAATAATCATAAGGGAATTTACAACGTTTATTCGTTTCTGTAAGATGCCTCTAGGAAGTGTGAAAGGAGGACTTACATAGCGGTATAGCTTGTCTTTAGTATACGTACTTATTGTGAGGAGGAATTTAAAATGTTTAAAAAGTTAATGAAAGTATGCGTGTTAAGTGCGGCAAGTATAGGTGTATTATTTAGTTTTCAAGGAAGTACATTTGCAGCTACTGATTTAAGTAGTTATTATGACGGGAAAAATCCAGCAACAACGAAAGTATACGGGGGAAGTACGACGTGTGATGCAGATGGATTTAATGCAAAATCTACAGCTGTATATGAAGGTAGTAAAAAAGTAGGGACAGTGTATTTACGTTACAGTAATAAATGTCATGCAGCATGGGCTAAGTTTGTTTTAGATCAACCAGCACCAGCTGTTTCGGGAGGAGTGTACGCGTACGCTGTTGTGAATAAATACAAAAATGGTGTATTCCAAAAATCAGTTACTTCTAATCAGGGGAACGGCACAATAAAAACAGGTCAAACGAGCACTTATACAGGAATGGTATTTGATTTAACTGCTGATTTCGGATACACAGCAGATGCTGAAGCAGTTACGTTTAATAACGGTTACGGGAAAACAGCACGTTATTAATAAAGGAGTGAAATGATATGAAACTTTTAAAAAAGACGAGTGCATGTTTATTGCTATCTTTACTCGTTGTAACTAGTATGTTTAGCGCGACTAATAGCGATAAAGTATACGCAGAAGACCATTCATATGATGGGAAAAGTCCTTATTATAACAGCTGTGATCAATCTGCAGTAACGAAAGAAAAGAAGTGGATTGATTCAAATTCTTATGTGGAATTAAAATTTAGCACGACGTGTAAGACAGCGTGGGCAAAAGTTACTGTAACTCGCCTGGCAGTTTATAATAACGAAGCTGATGCAAGGATTGTTAGAAAAACAGATGGAAAGGCATACACTTGTGGAAGTGCTGGAGGAAATGGTGTTGTAAATAAAGGGCAAACATCATGCTATACGCCAATGGTATATGACTTAGATCCAAGAAAGGCACAAGCGCAGGGGAAACATGCAATACCAAATAGTGATGCATATAATTATGCGGAGACTATTTGGTATTGATGAGGAAATGGAGAATGTAAGATAGAATATTTTAAGAGCATGTTTTGAGTGGTTTTCAAAGCATGCTCGAATTGTATTCATTCTAATTTTTTTAGTAATCATGGACCATTGAATTAACTAAGGTCTGTATCAGGAGGAGTATATCCAAGATGCCTAGCCATTGATACAATTTGTCCTTTATGATGAAATTCATGTGTTTCTGTATGAGTTAAAAGCCATAGTGGTGTTGTACTCCAAGGTTCTTTTTGCCACTTTACTTCATTTGCTATATTTTCGAGCCAACGGTCATTGTATTCATCTAAAAAACGTTGTACAGTCTCATCTACTAACTTAAATCTAGCACGGACTTTTTCCACATCTGCATGCTCAATTTTATAATCACTAGCGAATGAAAAATCTGCTCGTTTTTGTTTGAATGCGAATGATCCAAGCCAGTATCGATAGCAATCGGCTACATGAATATGTGTCTTTATAATGCCACCGCTCCCGAAATTCGGAACAGTGCTATGTAATTTTTCTAGTGGGATTTCTTCCAAAAATGAAAATAGAGTTTCTCTTGTAGAGCTAATAAGATTATATTGTTGTT
>NZ_JBNLYE010000602.1:0-1785 GCF_050172095.1 Bacillus sp. GMs2/2 | reverse complement strand
TTTCATAGAACTGTAAACTCCTAAATATAATTTAGTTTGATTCGAATTTGTTCCTAAACTCATATAATAAGCTGCTTGCGTACCAAAATCATAATTGGTTTCAATAGCATAAAAGTCAGCATGTTTACCGTCTGTACCTGCTCTAGTATAGGCTAAAACACCCTTAATTGGAGACTGGGATTCTCCTTTCTTCGCAAGGTCAGTAAAAACAACGCTACCTGTTAAATTTGGAATTGCATTTCCCATATATGGCTGAACTCCTGTAAGTGAAGTTCCTCCAAACTTATCTGTTCTAGAATCTTTATGAAAATAACTAAGTAGAGGCAGAATACGCTTCACTGAGGTTTGTATTGTTTCATCATAATAAACCGTCGTTCTCTCATCCAAAGTCTGATTCTCAGAACAATGTCGTATAAAAGAAGTAGGTAAATCCCCTTCCCATCCTCGCCACCCAAAATTGATAAACCCATCTTGATTGGGAGTTAACCTCATAAAATGCATTTGAACAAGTTCTGTTACCGGTATAGGTTTATATTGAACAAATGAAAAAATAGACTCTACAATATCTTGTCCGACATTTCCGGTGTATTTGATATATTGATTATAAAACCTTTGAAATGAAATGCCGGTTATATTACGTACTCCTTTTGCAATTACTGTAAGTGTTTCTTGTATAGATAAAGGAAGTTCATTAAAGCGTGTAACTACAGGAGGGTTATTTATAAATGTATTTTTACTTACATCGATTTCAATTATTTTTCCTGCTATTTCTAAATCATCTTGGCTTAAATTAAATGGATCATAACCTGATCCACCATCTCCATTTGTAAAAACAAGTTTTCCAGTCTCAGGTGAAAAGTTTAAACTATTGACTCCGTTATGATTAAAAAATGGTCTTCTTACATTCAATAATATTCGTCGCTTTTGAGCTTGACCATTAGATTGTAAAGTCCATTCTTCCACTGTATCAATGTGATCATATTGCGTATTTCTATTAACCCACTTCAAATTTAACGTTTTAGGGTCACAAGGATTCGGTTTAAATTGTTCAGAAAGTGCACCTGGTCCTTGAGTTCCGGCTACTGAATAATGAAGATAAAATAACCCATTTTGATAAAATTGTGGATGGAACGCAAGTCCTAGCAATCCGCGTTCATCATAACCGCTACTAGAAACACCTTCTTCAAATGTACCTAATTTAATAATTAGGTGACGAATATCTAAAAATGTCTTTATAACTCCGTCCCCTATGTAAAAAATCTCTCCTAATTGAGTTGCGATAAATAGTCTTTCGGTCGATTCACCTGGAAGTATCGTTGTTTTCAATACAGTTGGTAAATTTACGTTATGAACAATGGGTCGTAAACTAACTTTAACTTTTGTCAATTAACTGTACACCCCTTTTTCTTCTTTTTTATAGAAGAATATGATTAGAGTAGTTCTGTTAGTATCAAATAAGTTTTCTTCCTTTTTATTACAATTTTGCATATAATATAATTATAAATAATCTGGGGGACGAACTATGATAATCGTACTACAAATCATCTTATCACTAATTTTCGCAGTCTATTTATTTACCCTCTATCGTAAAGGGACGTATGGATCAGCTTCATTCCTTTTAGCAGTCATGATAGGAATTTTCGGTTTAGAGAATATTTTTCAGCATGCTAGTCTAACTGATCATGCTATTTATCCATATTGGGGCAGTTTGAAGGCTGTTGTTATCGTTTTATCAGTCGTATTTCTATTTGAAAAAGGTGGTTTAACAGGAAAATATTGATTTTT
>NZ_JBNLYE010000601.1:0-1787 GCF_050172095.1 Bacillus sp. GMs2/2 | reverse complement strand
TAATTATTGATGATGATAAAGAAATTGTTGAATTACTTGCTGTTTATTTGCGAAATGAAGGCTATAACATTTATAAAGCTTATGATGGCGATGAAGCATTGCAAAAGGTTTCTACATATGAAGTTGACCTTATGATTTTGGATATTATGATGCCAAAGCGAAACGGATTAGAAGTTTGTCAGGAAGTGCGTGAAAATAATACTGTACCAATTCTAATGCTTAGTGCAAAAGCAGAAGATATGGATAAAATATTAGGTCTTATGACAGGTGCCGATGATTATATGATCAAGCCATTCAATCCATTAGAATTAGTAGCAAGAGTGAAAGCTTTATTACGAAGATCATCTTTCCAAAACGCTACTTCGCAAAAGAATGAAGATGGTATTATTCGTATTCGCTCTGTTGAAATACACAAACATAATCATACTGTTAAAGTAAATGGAGAGTATATTAAACTAACCTCTATTGAATTCGATATTTTATATTTGCTTGCAAGTAATACAGGAAGAGTATTTAGTTCAGAAGAAATTTTTGAACGCGTTTGGAATGAAGATGGTTACGGTTCAAATAAGACTGTAATGGTCCATATTAGCAACTTACGGGATAAACTTGAAACAGTAATAAATGGAGAGAAATTTATTCACACTGTTTGGGGAGTTGGCTATAAAATTGAGAAATGAAGCATTTGATATATTAAAAGATATCCCTAAATGGAAACTTATTTTTTGGCTCTTATTAGCTATCACACTCACGCCTATTACTGAATTAATTATTTATCGCCTCGTTACGAGTGTAATTGAGAGTTCACTTACTCTAACTGAACTCGGTAAAGAATTCATTCGAATTTTTGGTTATGAAAAGTATAAAGGGATTAAAGAATCGTTATGGATGATGATTGTATCTTATTTGTTTTTATTTTCTATTTTTTCATCCTATCTTTACATTTTTTATCGCCACGAGAAAAAACTTTACTATGAAACTTGTATTAAAAAAATGATAGAAGAAATTCGTTATATTGCAAATGGAAACTTCAATCATAAAGTTTCTATTGTAAATCATAATTATCTAGAAGAATTAGCAATCGGGGTCAATGAAATTGTTGAACAATTAAAAGTCTCCATTGATGAAGAAAGACAAGCGGAACAAGCAAAAAGTGAACTTATTACAAATGTATCACATGACTTACGCACTCCCCTTACTTCTATAGTTGGATACGTAAATTTAATCCATCATGATAATTATAGAGATGAAGTAGAATTGCGATACTATATTCAAGTCATTTACGATAAAGTAACTCGTCTTAATGCATTAATGAATGACTTGTTCGAATATACACGTGTTCAAAATAAAGAGTTAAGCTTGTATTCTGTTCCTATTGACATAGTAGAGTTACTTGGACAATTAACTGTTCAATTCCGTATACAATTTCAAGAAGCAAATATAGAATGTCGACCTTCTTTCCCATCTCAAAAGCTCATGGTATTAGCTGATGGTGAAAAATTAGTGCGTGTGTTTGAAAATCTTATTATAAACGCTATCGCTTATGGAAGCGAAGGTCGCTATATTGACCTTACTGCTTATGAAAGCAATAATATGATTACAATTGATATAACAAATTACGGACAACCTATTCCTAGTACGGATTTACCTCATATTTTTGAACGTTTTTATCGCGTTGAGAAATCTCGCTCTACAAACACTGGTGGATCTGGACTTGGATTAGCTATTGCAAAAAGTATAGTCGAATTGCATAAAGGAACAATTGAAGTATATAGTGATGATGAAAA
>NZ_JBNLYE010000600.1:0-1788 GCF_050172095.1 Bacillus sp. GMs2/2 | reverse complement strand
TTGAATATAAGGAAGAAAAAGAAGAGGTAGGATAAAATGAAGCCGATTACAATTCTAATAGCTGATGATGACTTGAAGATTGCTGAATTAATTGAAATACATTTAAAAAAAGAAGGATACCAGGTTGTAAAAGCAACTGATGGAGAAGCCGCAATTGAAATTATTCAATCGCAGGCAATTGATTTAGTGGTTTTAGACATCATGATGCCAAAAATGGATGGTTATGAGGTGACGCGTCAAATCCGTACTAAACAAAATATGCCAATTATTTTCTTAAGTGCGAAAACATCTGATTTTGATAAAGTGACGGGTCTTGTACTAGGTGCAGATGATTATATGACGAAACCTTTTACACCAATTGAATTAGTTGCACGTGTGAATGCTCAACTTCGCCGATTTCTTACGTTAAATCAACCGAAAGTAGAAGAAACATCTGTTTTAGAGGCTGGAGGCGTTGTCATTGATTTTGAGAAAAGAACGGTACATGTATACGGAGAACGAATTGATTTGACACCAAAAGAGTTTGATATTTTATATTTATTGGCAAGTCATCCGAAAAAAGTATATAGCCTTGAAAATATTTTTCAGCAGATATGGACAAATGATTATTATGATGATAACAATAATACAGTTACGGTGCATATTCGTACTTTACGAAAGAAACTTGGAGAAGATAAAAGGAAGAACAAGTTAATAAAAACGATATGGGGAGTAGGTTATACTTTCAATGGCTAAAATAGTAAAAAGTTTTAGGTTTAAAATGATTGCCTTGTTTGCACTAAGTATGATGTTAGCAGCTTTCGGAACATATATAATTTATAAAACATTAGGTTTCTCTTTTAGAATGATGGTTAGTCATGAAGACTATGTAGCAAATAGAGTGGTTGGGGGAAGTATTTATTTCTCTTTCCTTTCCTTCACTTTGCTATCTATTTTATTCTTTTTCTTTTTAACGAAACCTTATTTAAGGTATTTTGATGAAATTTCTAATGGCATTCATCATCTCTCTAAAGGAGATTTCACACATAAAGTTTATATTTCATCAAATGATGAATTCAGCGATATTGCACGCGCAATTAATATTGCAAGTGAAAAATTAAAAGAGGCGGTTGAACGAGGAGACTTTGCAGAAAGTAGTAAAGATCAACTTGTTGTTAACTTAGCTCATGATTTAAGAACACCATTAACATCTGTCCTAGGTTATTTAGATTTAATTCTCAATGAGAAAAACTTAACTGCGGAACAAATTAAATATTATTCTACAATTGCATTCGCAAAATCACAACGACTTGAAAGTTTAATTGATGAGTTATTTGAAATTACACGAATGAACTATGGTGTACAACAAATAGATAAAAAAAACATTAATATAAGTGAATTGCTCGTGCAATTAGATTTGGAATTATATCCATTATTAGAGAAAAATCAATTAGAGGCTAGATTACATGTTGCACCAAATTTAACTATCAACGGTGACGGGAATTTGTTAGCACGAGTATTTGAAAATCTTCTAACAAATGCGGTTCGATATGGAAATAATGGGAAGTTTGTTGATATGAATGGATACATTGAAGATGGAGACGTTGTTGTACAGATTATTAATTATGGAGAAAGTATACCAGAAGAAGAGTTACCTTATCTTTTTGATATGTTTTATACAGGTGATAAAGCAAGAACAGTACAGAAAAATAGTACGGGTCTTGGATTATTTATTGCTAAAAATATTGTTGAGAAACATAATGGGAAGATTTCTGCAGAAAGTAATGTAGTGAGAACAATTTTTGAAGT
>NZ_JBNLYE010000599.1:0-1789 GCF_050172095.1 Bacillus sp. GMs2/2 | reverse complement strand
TCATTTTCAGTAAAGATAGTAATACATGCAAAATGGTAAACAACTAGTTTGTCGTTTTCAATAAATATATCGTTTTTAGTCTTATCAATTTTATAATCGTTATTATATATACAGTTCCAAGGCGCAGCATTTATACCTAAGTTATTTGAAATTTTTACTTTTGGAAAATATATAGGGATATAATCTAAATACTTTTGGTCTCCAAATTTCCCTTCCTCAGCCTCGGCACTGCACCAATCTATACATTTATTTTTCCACCATCTTACACTTTTTAGTCCATAGAGATCATTCTTAAATCCAATTAGACCAGCCTGATATTTTCCATACATTTTTTCTACCCAATCACGATCTCTTTGGGGGGTTAGGAAAATAGAATGGTCACCCCATTCCTCAAAAATAATATTAGGGTCAGAGAAAAAGCATAAATCACCATCACAATATAGAATAGATGGTAAATCATAATTGACCAATAAATATTCTATCAAGACAGATTTTAAAGTCCAACAATATTCATTTACTTTTCTTTTTCTCTTAATTGCTTTTAGTTCACGATCTTCCAATTCTTCAACTTGTAAAAGGTTTACATTAATTAAACTCATTTCTTTTAATAGTGAATATGCAAAAGGATCTATACAACAAATCCACAATGTGAATTTTTCTGAGTACTGCATTAATGATTGCTGTAAAGCAATAATTTTCAAGACATACTCACTACCTACAATGACGCAGAAATGATTATTTAGATCATGTTGTTGATTATAGAATTGGGGATCAATTCTTTTTTGAGTATTTTTTTTGGAGAGATTTGAAGCTTTAATTCCTGTTGAAAGTGGGTTAACTATTTTCTCATTAGAGGGGATATACAATCGAGGTAAACTTATTTTTTTATCATTAGAGTTCAATGCTTATTCAGTCCTCTCCACTAAAATTTATTTGGATTCCAACTTTCATTTACAGTTTTTAAATCTTTAGGTGTATCGACACTAGCCCAAAAGTCATTGTGTTCATAGACTGCGAGCTCATTGTCTTTTATTAAATTTCGAAGAGGATCTTCTTCTAGAACACAATCATCATTATTACTTAAATAATCGAATATTTCTTTGTTAAATACAAAAAAACCGCCATTAATTACTTCATCAAGTAATGGTTTTTCTTTAAAATCAATAGCAATTCCATCTTCGACCGCCAATAGGCCGTATTGACTATTTTTTTTAATTCCAGTTAATGTAGCAATTTTTCCTTTTTCTTTATGGAATGCTATTAGTTGATCAATATCTATATTGGCTAATCCGTCACCATAAGTTAATAAAAAGGTTTCACCCTGTACAAAGGATTCAAGTTTTTTTAGTCTTGCCCCGGTCATTGTATCAATTCCTGTATCTATAAAGTGTATATTCCAATTTTCTAATTTCTGAAGTAGCGTATATTGACTGGTTTTAAAATTCAAACTAAAGTCATTCTCTTTCCAGCTAAAGTCCATAAAATATTCCTTAATTTTCTCACCTTTATATCCTAAGGGCAAAATGAAATCAGAATGTCCATATTTTCTATACCAATTCATTATATGCAAGAGGAGAGGCTTTCCTTGAACTCGAACTAATGGTTTGGGAATGTCCTCTAAAATTCCTTGCATCCGAAGCCCTTTTCCGCCACACAAAATTATGACTTTCATAGATTTATTTCCTTCCTCTCAATATATTTTACTAATTTAAACTATGTAGTTTGTTTGGTAAATGTATACACGGTTGTACCACAATGACAATCAACTAAAAAAAATATGTTAGATTTA
>NZ_JBNLYE010000598.1:0-1794 GCF_050172095.1 Bacillus sp. GMs2/2 | reverse complement strand
TTAATCATTATAGATTAATATAATGATTAATAATTATTGATAGGAGGATTGATGTAATGAAAATATTTCAAAAAATGTGTGCGTCAACTGTAATCATTACAACACTTTTAGGAACAGGAGGCACTATCAATAGTGTATATGCTGATTCTATAGAACAGCAGAGTAAATTAGGGATAGAACAAGAAACAGATAAGCAAATCATTGTAAAATTTAAAGCGGATTTGGATTTGCCATATGAAGATGGTATTGAAAAACGAATACAATCTCAAACGAATGATAAAGTAATAAAAGATCTTTTGACAGAATATCCAGATGTAACATTTACTCGTTTATTCACATCTGTAAGCCCAGAACAAATACAAAACCTTGAAGTGAAAGCACCTAATCATGTATCTACAAGTTTATTAAACTACTATATTCTTCAAAATCAAAATAGTGGGTATGAAGAAATAGTAGATAAGTTAAAGGCATCTTCTTTAATAGAAGATGCGTATATGAAGAAACAAGAGAAAATAATGCCACCTGAAGTGCAATCATCAAGTGTAGCCCTTAATCCTAATAACAATCCTAGATTTAAAAAACAAGGTTATCTTGAAGCAGCCCCATACGGTATTAATGCGCCTTTCGCCTGGGGAATTCAAGGCGGTAATGGAAATGGTATTACTTTTGTTGATATGGAATACGGATGGCTATTAAATCATGAGGATTTATTACATCAAAATATTGAATTAATGTCTGGAAGAAATATAAATCAGCATGTCGGTCATGGGACGTCTGTACTAGGAATTGTATCCTCTGAGGACAATGAAGTCGGGAATATTGGGATTGCGCCAAAAGCGAAAGCAAAGGTTATCTCTCAAATAAGAGATAACGGACAGTATAATACGGCTGATGCAATATTAAGCGCTGTAAATCAGTTAGAAGCTGGGGATGTTTTATTATTAGAGGCGCAAGCATCTTTTGATGGATATGGTGATAAATATTTACCTGTTGAAGTACAACCAGATATTTTTGATGCAATTCGTGCTGGTACAGATAAGGGAATTGTAATTATAGAGGCTGGAGCAAATGGGTGGAATGATTTAGATCAGTTCAAAGATAGAAAAGGTAAGCAAGTCTTAAATCGTAATAGTAAAGATTTTAAAGATTCGGGTGCAATTATGGTAGGAGCTGGCTCTTCATCTTTCCCTCATGAACGTATGTGGTTTTCGAATTATGGAAGCCGTATTGATGTGTACGGATGGGGAGAAAATGTAGATACAACTACAGCCGAGCAAAGTAGAAGTGCTGTAAATCTTTATACTTCAAGCTTTAGCGGAACATCTAGTGCCTCGCCAATTATTGCTGGGGCAGCGACTTTAGTACAAAGCATTGCTAAAGAAAATTTAGGACAACCATATAGACCAAGTGAACTAAGAGCAATATTAAGCAACCAGAGCACAGGAACAAAATCTAAAGATCCATATGCAGATAAAATTGGTGTTTTACCAGATTTGAAGTCTATACTAGTAAATTTAGGTTATGAACAAAGAAAACCAAACGGTGGGAATGAGTTACAAGTAACAGAAAATGAACCAAACAATGAGCCTAGACAGGCAAATAAAGTTAACTTTCATACACCGGTGAAAGGAACGCTACATAATAGTGATAGAGTAGATGTATTTACTTTCCAAATTGACTCACCGGAAAATATTAATATTTCTCTACTAAATGAACAAAATATCGGAATGACATGGGTACTTCATCATGAATCAGATTTAAATAACTATGTAGCATATGGTGAAAATGAAGGAA
>NZ_JBNLYE010000597.1:0-1798 GCF_050172095.1 Bacillus sp. GMs2/2 | reverse complement strand
CTCACCTTTTCTCTCTTTAATTTTGATAAGTGCTATTGATAGTCTGTGAAGCCTTTATTATCAAGGAGACAAATTATTATCAATAGGGTATACTCTATTGATAATAACTGTTTTTTCAGAAGAAAGGAATCGAATATTGAAAACAAGAGAACTTCTTACAGATGCACAAAGAACATTTTTTTATGAAATTCCGAGTCAGATGGATGAACGTGAATTAATTCGATATTACACCTTATCTGATGAAGAATTACAAATTGTTAATCAACAGCGTGGAGATCATAACCGATTGGGATTTGCTATTCAAATTTCTTATCTTCGTTTTCCAGGGAGGCCTTTATTGGCTAAAGAAAATATCCCACAATTTCTTGTGAATTTTCTTGCAAAACAAATAGGTGTAGCCTCTTGGGAGGTACAAAATTACGCAAGTACTCGAGATACCACACGGCGAGAGCATGTAAATAAAATACGGAATCTTTACAATTTACGTACTTTTACTCTGAGAGAATACCGTGAATTAGCACGGTGGCTTCTCCCTCTAGCAATGAAAACAGAAAACGGGTATTTGCTGGTAGAAGCTCTTATTCAGGAAATGAGAAAACGCAAAATTATCCTTCCAGCAGTTTACGCTATAGAACATTTAGCCTGGTCTGTAAGAGAACGCGCTAGGAAAAGAATTTTTAAATATTTAACGAAAGGACTTTCTTCTTATCAATACGAACAACTAGATACATTACTTTATACTCGTGAAGAGAACAAAAATTCACTTTTATCTTGGTTACGTCAACCACCAGGTGTTATATCGCTTAAAAATTTTCATGAAATTTTGGATCGATTAGAGTTTATTCAAAGTTTAGATTTACCTTTAGATAATGGGAAAGAAATTCATCAGAACAGATTAATACAAATGGCCCGTGAGGGCTCTTGTTATTCTATACAACATTTATCTAGGTTTAATGAGAGGAAACGATATGCAACGATCATGGCATTCCTTATCCATATCTATGCTTTTTTAACTGATCAAGGTTTAGATATGTTTGCAAAACTAATGGGACGAATGTTTAACCGTGGAGAAAATAAACATAATAAACTATTTCAAAAAGATGGGAAATCAATAAATGAAAAAGTTAGACTTTATGTCGAAATAGGAAAAGCATTAATTGAAGCAAAAGAATTAGAAACAGATCCTTTCGAAGCTGTACAATCTATTATATCTTGGGAGAAATTTATTCACTCTGTACATGAGGCTGAAAACTTAGCTAGGCCAATAGAATTTGATTATCTAGATTTACTGGATAATCATTATGGACATTTTCGTAAAATGGCTCCGCGTTTACTCAATAGATATGTGTTTAAAGCTTCTTCAACCAGTCAAACTGTATTACAAGCATTAGAACTATTAAAAGAAGCCAATCAATCTGGAAAACGAAAAATACCTGATAATGTACCGACCGATTTTATAAAGTCTAAATGGATGAAATATGTGTACCAAGACGATAAAATAAATCGACATTACTATGAATTTAGTGTATTTTCAGAGTTATTGAATACCCTTCGTTCTGGTGATATGTGGGTAAAAAGCAGCAAGCAATATAAAGATTTTGAAGAGTATCTTTTACCACCCCATACTTGGCAGCACATGAAGCAAACACAACAAATTCCCCTGGAATTTACAGAGGATGTAGAGAAATATTTAAACAAACGCTTTGAACAATTAGATATAGAGCTTTCAAAAATCAATTGTTTAATTGCAAATCAAGATTTGCAAGGTGTAACGATATATGGAGGTAAAATACAAGTC
>NZ_JBNLYE010000596.1:0-1798 GCF_050172095.1 Bacillus sp. GMs2/2 | reverse complement strand
TTCACCTTTTTTCTCTTTAATTTTGATAAGTGCTATTGATATTCCGTAAACCCTTTATTATTAAGGAGACAAATTATTATCGATAGGGTATACTCTATTGATAATAACTGTTTTTTCAGAAGAAAGGAATCCAATATTGAAAACAAGAGAACTTCTTACAGATGCACAAAGAACATTTTTTTATGAAATTCCAAGTCAGATGGATGAACGTGAATTAATTCGATATTACACCTTATCTGATGAAGAGTTACAAATTATTAATCAACAGCGGGGGGATCACAACCGTTTGGGATTTGCTATTCAAATTTCTTATCTCCGTTTTCCAGGGAGGCCATTATCGGCTAAAGAAAATATTCCACAATTTCTCGTGAAATTTCTTGCAAAACAAATAGGTGTAGCATCTTGGGAGGTACAAAATTACGCACGTACTCGAGATACCACACGGCGAGAGCATGTAAATAAAATACGGAATTTTTATAATTTACGTACTTTTACTTTGAGAGAATACCGTGAATTAGCACGATGGCTTCTTCCTTTAGCAATGAAAACAGAAAATGGGTATTTACTGGTAGAAGCTCTTATTCAGGAAATGAGAAAACGAAAAATTATCCTTCCAGCAGTTTACGCTATAGAACATTTAGCCTGGTCTGTAAGAGAACGCGCTAAGCAAAAAAATTTTAAATATTTAACGAAAGGACTTTCTTCTTTTCAATACGAACAACTAGATACATTACTTTATACCCGTGAAGAGAACAAAAAATCACTTTTATCCTGGCTACGTCAACCACCGGGGGTTATATCGCTTAAAAATTTTCATGAAATTTTGGATCGATTAGAATTTATTCAAAGTTTAAATTTACCTTTAGATAATGGGAAAGAAATTCATCAGAATAGATTAATACAAATGGCCCGCGAGGGCTCTCGTTATTCTATACAACACTTATCTAGGTTTAATGAAAGGAAACGATATGCAACGATTATGGCCTTTCTTATCCATATCTATGCTTTTTTAACTGATCAAGGTTTAGATATGTTTGCAAAATTAATGGGACGAATGTTTAACCGCGGAGAAAATAAACATAATAAACAATTTCAGAAAGATGGAAAATCAATAAATGAAAAAGTTAGACTTTATGTCGAAATAGGAAAAGCATTAATTGAAGCAAAAGAATTAGAAACAGACCCTTTCGAAGCTGTACAATCTATTATATCTTGGGAGAAATTTATTCACTCTGTACATGAGGCTGAAAGCTTAGCTAGACCAATAGAATTCGATTACCTAGATTTACTCGATAATCATTATGGACATTTTCGTAAAATGGCTCCACGTTTACTCAATAGATATGTGTTTAAAGCTTCTTCAACAAGCCAAACTGTATTACAAGCATTAGAACTATTAAAAGAAGTCAACCAATCTGGAAAACGAAAAATACCTGATAATGTACCGACAGATTTTATAAAGTCTAAATGGATGAAATATGTGTACCAAGACGATAAAATAAATCGACATTACTATGAATTTAGTGTGTTTTCAGAGTTACTGAATACCCTTCGTTCTGGTGATATGTGGGTAAAAGGGAGTAAACAATATAAGGATTTCGAAGAATATCTTTTACCACCCCATACTTGGCAGCACATGAAGCAAACCCAACAAATTCCCCTGGAATTTACAGAGGATGTAGAAAAATATTTAAACAAACGCTTTGAACAATTAGATATAGAACTTTCAAAAGTCAATTGTTTAATTGCAAATCAAGATTTGCCAGGTGTAACGATATATGGAGGTAAAATACAAGTT
>NZ_JBNLYE010000595.1:0-1808 GCF_050172095.1 Bacillus sp. GMs2/2 | reverse complement strand
TCATACACGTTTCTAGAATACACACAAACAAATATATTGTTATTTATACGGAGGAGAGAAAGATGGGGATCAACGTTAGAGCAGTAGAAATACAAGATGCTAGAGCAATTCATCGTATATGTATACAGGATGACGTTTTACCGTATATGGTTTTCTTACCTAGCATGCGTGTAGAAGCTATGGAAAATAGAATTCGAAATTTAGCACCAAATCAATTTGAATTTGTTGCAGAATATGATGGAGAAGTTGTTGGATTTGTAGGTTTAACACAAAGTCCGGGCCGAAGATCTCATTCAGGCGATTTATTCATTGGGGTAGACAGTGAATATCATAATAAAGGAATTGGGAAAGCACTTCTTATGAAGATGCTTGATCTGGCTGATAATTGGTTAATGTTAGAGAGAGTAGAACTAGGTGTGTTAGAAACGAATCCAAAAGCAAAAGCTTTATATGAAAAATTTGGATTTGTAGAAGAGGGAGTAAAGATAGGGAATTTGAAAGCTCACGGAAAGTTTATTAATGAAATTATGATGAGTCGTTTTAGACCGAATGGTTTAATTGTACATAATGAATAGTTAAAAGCATGACAGTATACTGTCATGCTTTTTCATTAGAATTTGGCTGTAATAAAAATAATACTAAACCAATAAAAATAACAGTAATTCCTAGTCCTTGTTGTAAAGAAATAGTCTCATGTAATATAAAGTACGCTAGCATACAAGTGCCAATTGTTTCACCTAAAATACTCATTGAAATTACAGTAGCACTCATCCATTTTAATAACCAATTAAAAATGGTTTGTCCTAAAATTGTAGCAATGAAAGCTAATCCAATAAAGCACAACCAAGTTTGTGTAGAGTAATGGATGAAAGATTCTTGTTGCATGAAAGCAAATATGCTAAGAAAGCCAGCACTACTTCCATAACTAATTACCGAATAGGGTATAAGTGACAAATCTTTACGAACGTGTTGGCTAATGAAAAAATAAGCAGTAATGATACCGGCAGCGATAAATGCTAAAATATCTCCATATAAAGCTTCTCCACTAATTTTGAAATCTTGCCAGCCAATGATGATACTACCTGAAATAGCGATGAGGCAACCAATAACCGCTCCTTTCGTAAATCTCTCCTTAAATAAAAAATAACCACCAATCATTGAGAACAAAGGTTGTAACGTTACGATAACTGTAGAGCTTGCTACAGAAGTATATTGTAATGATTCAAACCATAGTACATAATGTGCAGCTAAAAATAGCCCAGATGTGAATCCGAATGTCCATTGTTTTTTCGTTAAAGTTTTTAGCTCATTTCGACTATTTTTATTAAATAGTAATAACGGTAACAGGATCAGTGTGGCAAAGAATAATCGGTAAAAAGCAATGATTGTCGCAGGAGCATCTGCCAATTTTACAAAAATTGCTGAAGTTGATAAGGCGAATACACCAAAAAATAAGATGAAATATGAAAGAATAGGTGATTTCAAAGTTTGTCCCTCCGATAGAATGTTTATTATAATAAACTTAATGCGATATAATGTACACAAGTAAGTATATAAGTCCCGGAGATAATAGGAAAGGATTATTTGCCTTTGTTTAGTATGTCAGCACAAAGACAATGAAATATGCATTATGATGGACGAAAGGAAGTTTTACTATGATACATGATAGGCTTGGACAAACAGTATTAAGTTATCGTAAGAAAAATAATATGACAATTCGTGAATTCGCTGATTATGCAGGGATTAGTACATCACTAATTAGCCAAATTGAAAGAGGACATGCTAATCCTTCTTTAAATGTTTTGGAG
>NZ_JBNLYE010000594.1:0-1808 GCF_050172095.1 Bacillus sp. GMs2/2 | reverse complement strand
TTTTAGTGTGTATAAGGAACATTAAATGTTAGTTAGCCAAGTCTTTTGTTTTTATCCCGCATTAACGGGCAACCCAATTGGTGAGGGCTAATAATCATGGGGGGATGAACTAAACCCCAATGATTAAAGTTTCACCTTATTAACGAATTTGTGCAACTGTTAACGCTGCAGAACGAATATCTACTGTACCTATTACTTCAACGGGGACAATTTGAATTAAATCACCTGGGTTTAAGTTAATTAGAATGACGCCACTTGATACATCGACTTCACCAGTTCCAATAATATTAGAACGGACTGCGGTTCCGGATCCTGCAATAACATTAGTCGATGAATTTAATGTCAAGAAAAAGCGTGCTGCTTCTGGGGCTACTGGAACGTTATCAAGACTAATCGTTAATGTATAGCTAATTTGATAAATACCAGCTACTTGAATTTTAATACCAGTTCCAGTACTAATTGTATCATTGATTACAGGGACAGTAATGTTAGGATTTGGGCCTGTACTAGGTAATAGTAGTGGTGTAAATAATGTTGCAAATTGAGGTGAAGTAGCATTGAAGGCAAAACCTAGGGCAGGTAGTGTACTAGGTGCTTGTGCTTCACAATTAAAATTAGCGAATTTACGAATGGATGAGCGCATATTTTCACTCCTTTCTTGTATTTAGATTTCGTGAGTATTAACTTCACATTTTGGACAAGCATAATACAATATATGAAAATTTATAGTAGATAGTGCACAAGCGTTACTATTACGGATAAAGCTATGAATAATAATAAATACAATATGGAAAAAGCAGTTAGCTAATTTAGCTAACTGCTTAGTCGATTCTCCAAGAGCAAATAGACGAAAAATTATTGCGCTATATAAAAGATCACTATAGATAAGTGCTCTTTTTGAGAGTGAGTATAAATTTCTATCATTCTATCTAGTATTTGCACTGTATTATGTAGTTGCTACTAAAATTGATGTGAATTTTTAAAATTAGAGGTTTCTTTTAATGAAACCTCTAAAAAGACAACTAAAGTTACGTTATAGTAAATTCAATTGCGATAGGAGTGCCTCCATCTAGGACTGCTCCTCCTACAATAGTAGCAGCTGTAGTAGTCACACCAGTAATAGTATCACCTGTTTGAATAACACCATTAATATAAAGTGTTAAAAAGGCATAAGAAGCAGGGAATGTTGTTACAGCACCAGTGTCATCAGTGAAGTCTGTGTTAGCAAAAGTTAAATCTGCTCCAGCAGCAGTTCCTGTTGCTGCTGTACTTACAAATCGTCTTCCAGCTATAAAAGGTTTAACGATAGGCATTTATGTTCACCCCTTTTTGAAAATTAACTCGGACAAGTGTTTTGAAAGTTTTGTCCTGTATCGTATAATATGCTGTGCTTCTACTAAGAGATACGGCTTGTATACTAGTAAATAAGTATAATTATTATGCGTTTTATAAGTTAGGTTCTTATAAGTAATTAGTAATTAAGTGGTTAAGGTTGGATTTTGTATATGGTATGTTTATGTAAAAAAAAGAGAGCTCTTTTAGAAAGAGCTCTTAATCAAATTATTATCTTAGTGTTGGAGGGAGACTGGCGGCCTCAGTGACAGATGGTAAAAATAATTTCCGTGGTATTGTAATAAATTCAAGCGCAATTTGCTTTGGATAAAAAAGTATTTGAGTTAAATCTAGAGCATGTATTAATAGTATCATGAAGCTTGTAAGAATGATAAAACTACCCCAAAAGAAACTTTTTGAAGTGTTGCGAAAATCTTTTATTAAAGAAAAGAATGAAAAAAATGTGGTAACAATGA
>NZ_JBNLYE010000593.1:0-1810 GCF_050172095.1 Bacillus sp. GMs2/2 | reverse complement strand
AAACATTATTGATATAGAAACATATATTGGTATAAAAGGGGGAAAAGTATGAAACATAAAGGGAAAATTAGTGGATTATTGCTTGGCAATACTGTGGCAGTTACAGAATGGATTGCACTTCAGGATGTAATTGCAAAACTGGATTCACGATCATTTTATACCGTCTTTATTATTTATATATTGCAAATGATACTAAGTTATTATTTTGGACATTGGTACGATAAAAGAGCGAACGAGCGTATGGGTATGGAAGTAGGAGGAATGGCAAGCAATGATTTTGTTGTTGATTTTTTTGGGAAAGTAGCTGCTTTATCTGAAAGAGATTCTCGTAATATTACAGTGTACATTCTTTCTGTAAAAGAATGGGAAGGATTAAAAGACACGTTGCAAGAAAAAAAGTTGGGAGTGTTAGTACAAAAATTAGAGAGTACCATTGTAAAGACAATTCGGAAGGGCGATGTTGTTACAAAGTGGGATGAAAATAAGTACGTTATTGTAGCAATTGATAATGGTCATGAAACATCAACAATAACAAAACGATTAATGAAAAATATTGAAAGTGAAATAGAAGGTGATTTACTCAGTGTCACTCTTTTATTTGGAGCAGCTAGCTATCCAGTAGAAGGAAAAACGTTTGAAGAACTGTTGAGAAAGTCGCAAAATCAATTGTACCAGTATAGAAATTTGCAAGAAAATGAGTGAAGCTTTGATTTGAAGATATATGATAGGAAGATGTTTTATTTGTAACATTTTTTTGACTTTTATTACAAAAAAACGCCGCGTTTGTAATAAAAGTCTTTAAAAATATATGAAATAAGCATATAATTATGATGGTAGTGTCAATGCAATTTGCACAGTGTGTTTTATTTTAAAAGTGTAGAGGAAAGCAAGCTCTACACTTTTCCTTTTTAGGAAATGAAAAGAATATTTGTAAGTTGTTGCGAGATATCGATTGTACTGTGTAAAATGAACAAAGAGATTAATTGATAGAAAGCTGGAAAGGGAATGATAGACGTGAGAGCGGAGCGATCACTTTTTATCAGGTGAACTATTATAGTCTTATTAAGACTGAGGTGAAATTCCGTGGATATTAAAGTAATACATAGTGTGAACAGGCCTTAAAAAACATGAAGTAGTATACTTAAAGATGGATATGGAATTGCTAAATAATTCAAAAAGAATAATGTAATATCAAGTAATAATTTGTACAAACAATATTAATGATCTTCGTAAAAAAGATGCGAGTGTATAGAACAATTACATATTTTATAACTTTTTTATATTACACGATGGTCGTTTATAAGTAGGAGGAAGAGATGTTGAAATATAGTAAATTAGCAATTGTAACTGCATTATCAATGATTTTATTAGCCGGTTGTTTCGGTCCGAAACCAGAAGAAGAATTATATGTAGCGTTTGAAAACGCTGCTAAACAAGAAAAAACAATGTTTGAAGATGCAAAAAAACTTGAGACTTTAGAGAAAGAAGGACAAGAATTATATAACCAGATTGTTCAAGAAGGAAAAGATAATAATCAAACTGTTAAAGAAAAACTGAATCAAGCAGTGAAAAATACAACTGAACGAGAAAAAGTGCTTGCAAAAGAAAAAGAAGTTTTAAATAAAGCGCAAGAAGAAGTGAAGTCAGCTGATAAGTATGTGAAGAAAATTGAAGATAAGAAATTGAAAGATCAAGCTGATAAAGTGAAAAGCACGTATGAGAAACGACACGATTCATTTAATAAAATGTATGACAGCTATGACAAATCTTTAAAACAAGAAAAAGAGTTATATACAATGTTACAAGATAA
>NZ_JBNLYE010000592.1:0-1813 GCF_050172095.1 Bacillus sp. GMs2/2 | reverse complement strand
AAATCCATGCAACTAATTTTATTCCTCTTTCCATAATCTCTCCACATTCATTAATTGTTCTTCTTTAAACTCCATCTTATATATATCCGGTTTTGACGTATTCATTAAAAATTCAAAACCATATTGTTTATCAAAATAATTTATCATTAATGTCATGACAAGCCCATGTGTACCAATTACAATTTTGCGTCCTTGAAAATCCAATAAGATTTCTTTTAATACTTTCACTACTCTTCTCTGGCAATCTGCATATGACTCTCCTTCCGTTCGTGCAAAGTCCGGATTAGAGAACATCTTCTGTACAAGTGGATACACCTCTTTGTCTGATATAACCTGATCCTCACTTGAAAACATACACTCTTTAAGATTTTCATATACTACTATTTCTTTTTCATGGAAATTAGCTGACTCCTCTATCGTTAGCATAGCCTGATTATAAGGACTTGAAATAAAAGTATCAATCCTCTCCGCTTTTAATATGTCAGTTACTCTACGGGCATCCATATGTCCCCTCTCAGTTAACCCGCGCATTCTTTCATTTCCTTCTAGTTTTGGTGATTCACCATGTCTAACCATATAAATATATGTTCTCATAATTTCTCCTTAAAATTTTTTATAAAGTGAAACTTTAATTAGCCCTTACTAATCGGGCTTTTACAGGAAAATAGCGAGATAAGTTAATAACTCACGTTCATTTATCCCATTTCAACACTTAGGCGTAATACTAAAATACTTTATAAACTGTGCTGATTTGTTCGTCTAATCCATTCTCCTACTAAACTCTCAAATAATTCAGGCTGCTCAATTTGCAAATTATGCCCTGCCATATCTAACACTGCTAATGTTGCCCTTGGATATTCTTCAATAATTTCTATAATATTTTGATAACCTACTGATATATCTTGTCTTCCAGTCAGTAAAAGAACGGGATTTTCATATTTTTCACGCTGAAAATCCATAGTAAGAGAGTAATTCTTTTGCAACCTTTCAATAAATTCATCATTAGCAACATCTAACCCAGGCTTAATTTCTTCTTTAAATCGCTTATATGTATATTCATTTGCTATTACAGCTAACTCACAAAATTCCTCTCTTTCTGTGGAAGTGAGCGTATTTAAAAATTCCTCATCTTGTACAATTACCTGTTTATCTGGAAGAATCCTTTTTTCTGGCTCCGCTACAACAACAGGACATACTAATAGTAATCCGCTAACTCTCTCAAACATCTTTGCAAGTATACCTTTAGCTAAATAGCCTCCATATGATTCTCCTACCAATAAAAATTTTTCAGTAGAAATGATTTCCTCAATAAATGTGATAAGCACTTCTACTATACGATCTGAACTATTTATCCAATTTGGAGCATTCAATTTTCCCATTCCAGGTAAATCAATATATATTCGCTTATAACCTTCATACTTCTGAAATACTGATTCCATACATTTCATCATTAACCTATGGTCAGGGGCGCAGCCATGTATGATAATGACCGGTTTACCCTCTCCCACAATTTCATAATATATTTCTGCATCTTTAATTCGATATATCATAAAAAAGCCTCCCTATTTAGTGGCAATACTATTCCACTCTGTAAGAATACACGTTCTTATTTTATATCCTTTCTCAACATTTTCACAAATGTTAATTTTCAGATTAAAAATAAAAAGCTCCCCAAAAAAGGATACTCATCATTTTATATGCAATTTTGCATCTCCACTTACAAATCACTAAAAAAACTTTACAATTCAAAGGATGACTAAATATACAATTTCTATTTAAAGTCTTGATGCAGTCTATACTATCAACCGCAATA
>NZ_JBNLYE010000591.1:0-1817 GCF_050172095.1 Bacillus sp. GMs2/2 | reverse complement strand
CCATAAAATACATTATTTGTTTTTTTGATATAATCAATATCATTTTGCCAATTTATATGGAAGTTTAACCATTTCTGAATTTCATCTTTAAAAGTTGGAAATTCTAATTGTTTTACTTCAATATCCTTACAAACTTTATTCTTTATTTTAGTCAAATCATTTAAATTATAATAAGAAAGATCGTACACTTTTTCATAGCCCAACTTATTATAAAAATGAATCGCTCGGTCGTTTCCTACAATGACTTCGAGAAAAAGTTGCTTACATCCATGTTGAATCGCCTCTTCTTTATGCAGTTCAAATAATTTTTGACTCACACCAATACCGCGGTAATTAGGATGAACCGCTAATGTTCCGCAGCGCATAGTCTTTATACTTTCATAATCCTTTATGCCACCTAGTATTACGCCAACAGATTTGCCTTCTTCTAAAGCAAGAAAAGAATGTTCTAGCAAATTACCTTCTGGTCCCAAAAAACGTTGTATAAAATCCTCTTTTGAAACCTCCATCTTAATAATGTAATCTGAAAATCCATCTTTAAAAGCTTCATATACTAAATCAATATTTACTTCACTACACCTTTTATATTGAATCATATAAAATTGCCCTCCAACTGCTTATATTAAACTCAACGTGTACCCATATAATATATTCCATCTATTATAAATTTCAGCTCTTAATTTGAAATGAGCGGACATTTCCCTACATATAACTCACTATTGATTTGTTTTATAACAAACTATCTATTATTTACTACATTAACCTCATAAACACGTAAAAAAGCAATTAAATGCTCACATGCTCTTTCACATGCTAGCATTTTAAAGATTTTTTGTTCTTCTTTCGTTTTATCATTTGCTTGATCTGAAGCAGCTTTTAAACAGAGAAATGGTTTTTTATTTATTTGGCATACATAGGCGAAAGCTGCTACTTCTTGATCAACTGCCAATGCTCCATATACGGTATGGAGTAAATATCTCATTTCTGAACTACGAATACGTTGATCTCCTGATAAAAATGTACCGAAATGTATCGGATCATACGATCGTATTTTTTTTATTCTTCTTACAAGTGATTTTGTTGTTTCAATAGGTGCTGTTCTACCGTTATATAAATTAAAAACATCTTCTCCTGAACCAGCAGCAGTAACATCATGTTGTATTGCGTTTAGTGCGACTACAATATGACCGTTTTTCACCTTGTTTGATAAACTTCCGCATATTCCTGTCATAAACAACTCATCTGGCTGAAACTCACTAATTAACAATTGTACACAACTAGCGCAGCTTACTTTACCGACACCAGTAACAACTGATATAATTTCCAGCTCATTAATAGTATGAAAATGAAATTCCCAAGCTGCTCTTTTTTCAACACGTTCACTTGGATAATGTTGATGCAAATACGTCAGTTCTGGTTCCCATGCAGATACAATTGCAATACGTTTCATTACACGCTTCACTTCCCCTATTGTCATTTAAATAAGTTATCTATACTTTCTCGTTCATAATCTGGAATCCATTCTTTGTATTTCTTATATAAATCTCGTATTATTTCTTTATTCTTCGCAATTACTTCACATCCTCTATCATCATACATAAACATGACAATATCTTTCGTTGCATTTATGAGAAATACATCTGGATAAGAAATTTCTTTTTTTCGTCCAAATCGAGGATATAAATCAAAGAAATCCTCATGATTAGCAACTTGTATAAGCGATTCATATTTAATATGTTCCGCAAGGCATTTTAAAGAAAAATGATATGTACAATATAAATCTGCTTCTTCATCTTCAAATAAGAACGGTAACGTTT
>NZ_JBNLYE010000590.1:0-1823 GCF_050172095.1 Bacillus sp. GMs2/2 | reverse complement strand
ACATTTCATGTAGCGTCAGTTACAAAAACGATAATCTCTGCGCTAATTGGAATATGTATAGATAAGGGCTATATAAAAAGTGTTGATCAAAAAGTAATAGAGTTTTTCCCTGAATATAAAGTAAAGTCATCTGAAGTAACAGTGCGACACCTACTTACAATGACAGCTCCATACCCTTTTGTAGACTGGCAGGAACCGTTAGAAGAATTATGTACACAACCAGACTGGGTACAGTATACACTTCATAGAATGGGGAACGGTGGAGAGATTGGAGGTTTTAAATATTCATCTGCAGGAGCGCATGTACTATCAGCAATGATTACGAATGCAACAGGGAAAAGTGCACGTGAATTTGCGAATGAGTACTTATTTCAACCACTCGGTATGAGCGAAATTCCAAACTACAATATGAAAGCATTTGGATTCGATGACTTATTCGGAAAAGATGTGAAAGGATGGGTTCACGATCCAAACGGTATTTCGACGGGCGGCTGGGGACTAACGTTAACTGTTAGGGATATGGCTAAGTTTGGACAGATGTATTTGAATGAAGGTATTCATAATGGAAAACAAATACTATCAAAATCATGGATAAAAGAATCAACAGAAATGAACCAAAATCAATATGGTTACTTATGGTGGTTTCGAGAAGAAGATGGAATCTTTTCATACTGTGCTATGGGTGATGGTGGGAATATGATTTGTTATATTCCAGAGAAGGAATTGGTAGTGGTGATTGCGTCTGAAATTATACCGAATGCAGGGGATAGATGGGAATTGATTGTGAAATATATTCTTCCTGGCATACAGTCAAATCAATAATGGTAGTAAAAAGATGGGGGGAATTTTGGTTTTATACCATCTTTTTGTTTTGTGACGTAAAGTTCATGGGAATGT
Source organism: Bacillus sp. GMs2/2 (assembly GCF_050172095.1). Lineage (NCBI taxonomy): Bacteria > Bacillati > Bacillota > Bacilli > Caryophanales > Bacillaceae > Bacillus > Bacillus sp. GMs2/2. The sequence goes on along the minus strand of NZ_JBNLYE010000590.1, from coordinate 926 downwards.
AAGGGTTTTGTTAAAAGTGTAAATATTAGGGTTTTTTAATATAAAAAGTCTTTCTTTATGTATAATGGGGACAAGGCCTAAAAATACTTAAATATTTAAGTGAATATTTTAAAAAGGGAGATTAAGGATATATGAAAAGCTTACTTCCAAAAACTTTAGCTGTTACAGGATTAACTGCTTCTTTATTAGGTATGGTTTCTTCCGTTTCATTTGCTTCGATTAGTTGGGATAATAATGCAACGTGGACAGGAAGCGGAGCAAAAGCTAAGGCAACTGCCTATACTGCAAAAAAGGACGAACCTCATTTTTACAAGATGACTGTAAGAGCTAGCTTTGATGATGGGACTTCTAAAGAGTTAGCATTGTATGATGCTAAAATTTCAGATCGTATAAACGTTAGCGTTGCATCCAAAGGACCGGTGATCAGAGGTTATTCGGGTCAAGAATGGATAATGGTAGGGGATAGTGCGTACACTTCTAAGGAAATGGTAATTAAATAAAAATCAACAAAAACCGTGAAAAAGGATACATACCTTTTTCACGGTTTTTAAAATGAGGAGGATATATGAATCTAGTATTAAAAGAAATAGTGGTGAACAAAACAATATTCATTATGCTATTTATTGGATTTGTATTGACAATATGGCCAATCCTGATCGCAATGTCGACGCGAGATTATTATGATGAGAAATTTTATGATAGTAAAAATGGTTATTTTAATTATTACTATTTAGTTCAACTTACTAATATGGGGGAAATCAATTTCGAACAATTTCAGACGTTAATAGAATCTGATTTTAAAAACGCTAGTGTTATTACAAATGATATTCGTATTACTATTCCGGATATCGGCCACGTAATAATGAATGGTCTCCTTAATAAAAATTGGTCTCCACCTTTGCTAAAAGGTTCTCAGATGGGACAAG
>NZ_JBNLYE010000589.1:0-1823 GCF_050172095.1 Bacillus sp. GMs2/2 | reverse complement strand
TATATTATTACGTTAAAACAAGACTTTATATTCCAAACTTAAAGTCTTGTTTTATTGTGTATAATATACATAATAAAACGTTGTTATTAGTTTTATAAAAAAAGTTTAGGTAGGTGTTTATATGAAAACGATAGGTCTTATAGGTGGTATGAGTTGGGAATCAACTTCTGAATATTATCGAATTATTAATGAAGAAATAAAAGAGAGATTAGGAGGGCTACATTCAGCAAAATGTTTGATTAATAGTGTGGATTTTGAAGAGATTGAACGATGTCAGTCTAGCGGAGATTGGGATGGTGCTGGAGAAATTCTAGGGAATGCGGCATATTCATTACAAAAGGGAGGAGCAGACTTTATAATCATTTGTACAAATACAATGCATAAGGTAGTTGGAAAAATAAAGGCCAAAATTGATATTCCAGTCTTACATATTGCTGATGCAACTGCAAAAGAAATTAAAAGAAAAGACATTCAAAAGGTTGGTCTGCTTGGAACTAAATATACAATGGAGCAAGATTTCTATAAGTCACGTATTGAAGAGCATGATATAAAAGTAATAGTACCATCAGAAAAAAATAGAAAAGAAATAAATAAAGTAATATATACAGAATTATGTTTAGGAAAAATAGTATCTCAATCTAGAGAATATTATAAAAGAGTCATCGAAGAGTTAGTGCAAAAAGGAGCACAGGGAATCATATTAGGTTGTACAGAAATAGGGTTATTAATAAAGCAAGAAAACGTATCTGTCCCGATATTTGATACAACTCATATACATGCAATTGAAGCAGTCAAGGTAGCTCTAGATAGAGTATAATTATATTATGTAAACTTTATTCGTATATCTGGAAAACATTCAGAAAATATTTTATAATGTAAGTGGTTACATTTAAGGGGGAATGCGTATGTTTTCAGTTCAACCAATCGCATTTGTACATAATGAAAGAAAGGAAATAAAAGATGATGAGTGGGGAGAAGTAAGATCTCGTATAACTTTAACTGAAATGTATGCAGAAGAGAGTATACAAGGGGTTGAAGATTTTTCTCATATTGAAGTTGTTTTTTATTTTCATAAAGTAACTGACGAGCAAATTCAGTATTTTGCTAGACATCCTAGAAATAATAAGGATTATCCTGAAGTAGGTATTTTTGCACAGCGCGGGAAAAATCGCCCAAATCGCATAGGTGTAACAATTGTAAAGGTGATCAAAAGAGAAGGTAAATCAATTATTGTTGAGGGATTAGATGCTATTGATGGCACTCCTATATTGGATATAAAACCAATAATGAAAGAGTTTATGCCGACAGAAGAAATACACCAGCCTAAATGGGCAACGGATATAATGAGACAGTATTGGAAGGGGAATGGAGTAAAATGAGAATATATGAGGCAACAATTGCAGATTTAGATGGACTAGCATCAGTTTTTAATAACTATCGCATGTTTTATAGGCAAGATTCTGATTTAGAAGGGGCAAAAGTATTTTTACGAAATAGAATTGAGAAAAAAGAGTCTGTTATTTTCGTAGCAGTTGAAGACGGCGAATATATTGGGTTCACGCAACTATATCCATCATTTTCTTCTATTTCAATGAAAGAATTATGGATTTTAAATGATTTATTTGTACAAGCGGCGAAGCGTGGAGCCGGAACAGGTAAAAAATTATTAGAAGCTGCTAAAGAATACGCATTAGAAAATGGAGCAAAAGGTGTAAAGCTGCAAACGGAGATTGATAATTTATCAGCACAACGATTATACGCTGAAAATGGTTATTTGAGAGATAATCGTTATTTCCATTACGAATTAACGTTTTAAAAAATTA
>NZ_JBNLYE010000588.1:0-1827 GCF_050172095.1 Bacillus sp. GMs2/2 | reverse complement strand
TCAAAGTAAAAAGTTTATCGTAAATGAAAATGTTTGGAGGGGTGCTACATGAGAAAGGGAAAGAAGTTACTTGTACTTTTATTTCCATTTGCTTTATTATGTGCCTGTGAGAATGACATTGAAGATGCTAAAAGTGAAGATTCTATAGTGATGGATATTGCCACAGCAGCGGTAAAGGAGGAATCTTTTTTTAGTGCTGCTATAAGAGATGAAAAAGAAAGGATAGTAGATTTAGAGATTGCTGATAGCGAAGATAGTAACGAAATAAAAAATGATATTAATAAAAGATTGGTGATACAAGGTGTAACGTCTTATAAAATCAATATAACTCAAAGAAATAGAGAAGTTGTAAAGGCAGAGAGTAGATGGAATCAAGTTTTTGGACATATATTTGATGATGTATTCAGAAAAAATGGATATGAAGGGTTTGGTATTCAGCAAATAAATTATAAAAAGAATCAACCTGTTACCATTGATATAAAAACTAAGATTAGCGATGATGAAGTAGGGGCGAGAGAACTTGGACAGAAAATAGAAAAAGAAGTTGAAGTTGTACTTAAAACAGAAGCAGTAAAGAAATGGATTGAAAATGATTCATATGCTATTGGGATTTACGATATAGATGATCGGAAAATTAACTAATTGAGGAATGAATGCTATATGAATAGAAAACCGATGGAATCAAATATAGAATTGCTGAAGGAGGTGTAATATGTATAAGTATTTACATATTTTAAATGACATTGAAAATAAGATTCAAAATGGAGATATAAAAGAAGGAAAGAAATTACCGTCTATACGGTCACTCGTTACGCAATATGAATGTAATAAGGCAACAGTTATACGTGCGCTTCATGAATTAGAAAAGCGTCACATTATATATTCTGTCCCTCAAAGTGGATACTACGTTGTTAAGAAATCTGGGAGTACCATAGAAAATAACGAGATAATTGATTTCGCTTCTTCAGCACCAGATCCAGATGTTTTCCCATATTTAGATTTTCAGCATTGCATTAATAAGGCTATTGATACTTATAAAAATGATTTGTTCGTATACGGAACACCGAAAGGGTTACCATCTTTAATTCCAGTCATTCAAAAACAGTTGGCAAATTATCAAGTGTTCACGAAAGAAGACAATATTTTTATAACATCAGGTGTGCAGCAGGCGCTTGCTATATTAACTTCTATACCATTTCCGAATGGAAATGAAACTGTATTAATTGAACAGCCAACATATCATCTATATATTGATTATCTAGAAATAAATAAAGTTCCTGTAATCGGTATTAAACGTACGAATGAAGGTATCGATTTGAATGAATTGGAGCAAATATTTCAAACTGGAAAAATAAAATTCTTTTATACGATACCGAGATATCATCATCCGCTTGGAACTTCTTATTCTAAAGATGAGAAAGAAAATATCGCACTATTGGCTAAGAAATACAATGTATTTATAGTGGAAGATGATTATTTAGCAGATTTAGAAACTGATTCAAAAGCAGATCCGTTATATAGCTTGGATAATTGTAGTCATGTCATATATTTGAAAAGTTATTCGAAGATTATTTTTCCTGGTTTACGGGTTGGAGTTGCAGTCATCCCACCATCCATTGCAAATGCGTTCTATACATACAAAAAGATACTAGATATTGATAGTCCAATGATTTCTCAAGCGGCTTTAGAAATTTATATAAAGAGCGGTATGTTTGAACGTCATAAAAATAAAATTAAATCTTCCTATCACAATAGATCTAAAAAATTAGCAGAAACACTAGAAAGAACTCATAGTGAAAACCCACTTTTATTCACATATAAAAAGCA
>NZ_JBNLYE010000587.1:0-1837 GCF_050172095.1 Bacillus sp. GMs2/2 | reverse complement strand
CAATGATTGCGTTTTCTAAGTCGTCTAGAATACCAGTGTGTTGTGTTTTTAAGATAGTGAAATGGTGTTTATATTCTTGATTATTTAATTCATTACAAATTTCTAAGCCTTTTTGAACCCAATCGTTTGCAAGTTCTTTTTCATTTAAACTAAAATGTTCTTTGGCTTGTAGAAAATTGGCTTTTAGGTGTTTAGGTAATTTGTTTGTAACTATTGTAAGATGTCTAATAGCAAGGGTTGATAGATTTTGAGAAGAGTAGAGCCAACCTAAGTTATTTCGAACTTTTAAGATTAGTGTATCGTCTTTCAGCTTTTGTAAAATATTGATTGCTGAATTATAGTTCTCTTCGGCTTGTTCGAATTGTTTTAAATAAACAGAACATGAGCCTAAAATGTTTTCGCATAGAGCTATTTTAATTTCATAACGTGGATATTTTGAGAAAATCTCTTTCGCTTGATTTGCATAATTGATTGCTGTAAGTGGTTTGTTTGTATGGTGATTAAATATAGCAAATTTATATTTATATTCAGCTTCTTCTAGTTCGCCTGGTACATGTTTTAAAAGGGATTCAGCTTTTTCGTATTCTTTTTTTGCTTCATCATAATTTCCAATAATGGTAGCATGTTCAGCTTTAAAAAAGTGATAATAATAAGTAATAAAGTCTTCAGTTATTGGATTGTCTAAACGAACAATTTGACTAAAAGTATCATACTTAATGTTTGTCCAATCGGTTAGGACCTTATATTTAAAGTTTAGTAGGGAGTAGTAAAGCGATAGATTTTGATCAGCTTCAATTTTATTAATCTGTTTCTCTATTTTTTCTTTTAATTGTTTCGCTTCAATTAATTGCTCCGCTACCATTACTTGATATAAAATGTTTAATTCGTTGACAATCTGTTCATGCCCTTTTAATAACACACTCATTATATATTCCCCCATCCGATAAAAGTATCCTAATTTAATTATTTCTATAATAGCAAAATAGAAGAAGTATAAGAGTAATTTTACCATATTTTTCAACAAAATTCTGAAAAATTAATTAATTTTTACGTATTTCTTATTTTTATGTGAATATTACAAGTGCCTCTGGTAGTGGTGGGATGAATCTGACTCATGATACGTTAGCATCAATGGGAGGGATAGCTTCACTTGTAAAAATGTTTTTAGGAGGATTGTTCGGATTGGGTCCAACTGTTAAGTTTTTAACAAAAATTTCACTTTCTTATTTAATAAAAACAGGATAATCCGCATTTTATAAGAATCATCCTGTTTTTATTGATACATTAAAAAATCGGCGGAGTAACAGAAAACAAAACAATGGCATTTTTTTCAAAATGATTCACCCATTTATGCTTTAAATAAGCAGGTATTTTTACACTGTCGCCAGTTTCTAATACGTATTCTTCCTCATTTAAATATAATGTGATTTTCCCATCTAAGACAAATGCTAATTCTTCTCCTTTATGTTCTAGCACATTTTCTGATGAAGCTGTATTAGGCGGGACGGTCATAATTGCTGTTGCTAAATTTCCAGTGAAATCAGGTGAAAGCATTTCATATGATAAATTATCAATAATCATTTTCTTTCGTTTATGGGAACGTACAATTAAATCGTCTGTATTTGTATCTTCAAGTAAAAAGCTAAATGTTGGCACATCAAGAGCTTTAGCAAGCACTTTTAATGTTTGAATAGAAGGGTTAGCAGACCCACGCTCAATTTGACTTAACATAGATGGTGTAATATCGGCCATCTTTGCTAGTTCTTTACTAGTTAAACCTTTTTCTTTTCTTTGTTTTTCAATTTTTTTACCAATATCTATATTTTCCATAATGAAA
>NZ_JBNLYE010000586.1:0-1848 GCF_050172095.1 Bacillus sp. GMs2/2 | reverse complement strand
CAATGTTTTTCCTCATAGGAAATATACACTTACATGCTGATGAACGAATAAATGCAAAAAAAATTACTAGTTTAGAAGAGCCTACTTGGATATTTCAGGCGGGCATAAGTAAGGGGAAATATCATGACCGACAAGATTTAGGATTTATTTTGAAGAGAAATACACCATTAAAGGTAAGACAAACAAATCCTAATTTTAAAGACAAATTAACATTACGTTTATTGTCTAATGACTCAAAAAATGAAAAATCCATACAAGTAGGAAATGAATGGGTTACTATCCAAGGTGATACGTCTTTAGTTCCTTTCATAGATACTCCGTACGGTGAAGAGCACGCTGTACTTGAGTACCAAGTAGGGAATGAAAGTGCTACTAAACCCCTTCCCATTTATAAACAACAAGGAAGTGTATCTCAATTTTTTAGTACATGGGATCAATTTGATGGAGAGTATGCGTTACTTCAAGGGGAGAGTTTTCAATTATTTGTACCTAAAAAAGATAAAGAGTTAGTAAGATCTTTAAAAGATTTTCAATCGTTGGATGAGTTAATTGCGTATTATGAAGATATTTTTGTGATGTATGATTCAATTATTGGTTTAGATGGCTCAACGTTTGAAAATAAAAAAAGTCAAAATCGTTATTTCTTAAAAGCAGATATATCTGGTGCTGGCGGTGCCTATTATGGCACAAATTGGACAGCGAATAGTACAGATAGTACAAAGATGTGGTTAGATAAACTAAGTTGGGGAACTTTACATGAAATCGCTCATGGATACCAAGCTGGTTTTGATAATCAAGGAATATTTACAGGAGAAGTTTCTAATAATCTATTTGGTGTTCAATATCAATATAGTAAATACGGCAAAAAAGCAGATCAAGTTGGTTGGTTGTTTAATTTCGGGAAAAAGGAACAGGTAGAACGGAATTTATATAATGCTCTAATGAAAGAAAATAAAAATTATGATGATTTAGATTTACGACAAAAACTTATTCTTTTAACGATGGCGAAACAAAAAGCTGGCGATGAAGCATTTGCAAAAATGTATCAAGGTTATCGAAAACTAGCTAGCAATACTGCTTTCAAAAAAGGTGACCATTCTTTACCAGATTTAATGAATCAGTATTATAGTGAGAATGGACAAGTTGATTTTACACCTGTTTTTGAAAGGTGGGGTTTTAAGCTTAATCATAAACAAATAGAGATGAATAGGGCGAAAGGTTTTCCGGCTGTTACTTCTTTAGCTTATATAGTGCCTGAATCACAATTAGCGAAAGCAAGAGCTATAGTTGATCCTGATATTCCGATAAACTCCAACTTCGAAATAGTTACGAATCAGCAAATTGCTCCACTTGGGCTAAAAGGGAATTTGCATATCCATTTAAATACAAATGAAATAGATACATTAAAAGGAGGAAAAATTAAATTAAAAGAAGGGAATACAGTTATTCAAGAGAAAACAATTGAAACAACAGATATCAATTTACAAGACGTACCAAATGGAGTGTATACGGTTGAAATTTCAGGTGGGAAAACGAATAGTATGTACCATTTCAGTTCGTATTATGCCTATGTAAAAGAAAAAGATAATAGTCTAAAGATTGATATTAACGAAATGAAAGTGAGTAAGTTGGTAAATGAAACGATTCAATTCCTAGGATTAGGAGATGACCAGTTTGCCGTATTAAATACAGACTTAGAGCAAAATCGAGCTATTTTTACGATTACTACTAAAACGCCTCATAGCTATTATGCAGGTGAAAAATATGCATCGATAGAGGTCTTTAATGAAAAAGGTGAAAAAATTTATACGAAGGAAATGGAAGGGACAAATGTAACAATTGTAAAAG
>NZ_JBNLYE010000585.1:0-1851 GCF_050172095.1 Bacillus sp. GMs2/2 | reverse complement strand
ACTTGATTAATGAGAAATGATTAAAGGTTTACTTTATTTGCAAACGAAAAGGAATCTTTATGTTTAACGAATTTTTTATGATCTGGAACGTTTTGAATTGCTACAATTTGCGAATCTCTTGCTTTCAGTGCATCTTGAATCCCGATGGTCATAAGCTTAATAAATAGAATCGTAATAAAGAATGAAGCGAGAGTATAAAAAATAATCCACCATGAAAGATTCATTTCATTACGATTTAATCCAATAAGACCTGCCCAATCATTAGATAGAGAAACAGGTTTGAGCACTCCGTCATAGAGTTCACGCATTTGTATGCCGCCAATTACAATGTTAAGCAACGCTAAATGGATAACGAGTATGAGTGTTTGGACGATATGTTCCATAAATAATACAAATAAGCGGTCAAGTAATAAGACTCGTAAGTGTTTTTTTATAATATGAAAACGACTAGCCCCCAGTAATTGTGAACTTAAGATGTAATCTTGTTTCATAAATTCATCAACTTCTGAGGATATGTATAAAGAAAGTGTAGGCAGAGCGACGAAAATAAGTACGAGTACTTGATAAAACGTAAATGAAATATTTGGATCTACCCCATCAGCATTTGATGTGATTATAATATTAACGGGCGTGATGAGTATGAATGCGATAAATAGAGTTGGAATATAATAAAAAACTTCTGAGCATGACTGGAAAAATCTCTTGAGTTTTGGAGCAAATAAACTTAAGAGGATTCCTATACATGTTCCGCATAAAATTCGAAAGAAGCTAATTGCCACGGCTAATAAAATAGTGAATTTTGCTCCTTCTACAATTTGTAAGAAAACAGACTCTCCAAAACGATCAGATCCAAAAGGTGGAATTAACGATGGCGGAAAGGGGGCCTTTCCAAGTAATTCGTTATTTTCATTGTAAAGTAACTGAGGAGGTTTTGGGATGTTATCTTTAAAGAACCAACTATAAATAAAACTAGCTGAAATAAGTATGAATAGATAAGCAAAGCCGATTAAAAAGCGTTTTGATTTCCAAATAGATTTCATAATGATACTCCTTTCAATTGCTTTTTCCATCTATTCATCATGAATGAGACTATTTGGAAAATGGCGTAAAATGGTAAAACAATCATAACAAGTATGATAAATGCAGCTGGAGGTGAAACAAACGCCTTATTAAATAAAAATTGAATAATGCCTTCCATATTAAAAACAAATTCTAAAATGAATAAATTAGAAAGTAAGAAAACAAAAATTGTTTTTAAATGGTGGAAGAAGTGGATAGATATATTTTTGAATAAATGAATGCATAGTATATAACTTGATGAAAGGCCTTTTCCATATGCAACCTCTACGTAATGTTTTCCTTGCTCTTCTTTTATGTATAACACCATCATCCGAAACATTTGTAATGTAGGTAAGACAGCTAATGATAAAATAGGGAGTAAATAAGCTCGATTTTCATTAAAAGAAATAATAGTGACAGGAGATTCCCCAAATTTCTGAAGTACCCATATGAAAAATATTTGCAAACAAATCATCATCATCATATCAGGGACAGCTTCTAATATGAACACAATTCGGTTTATCCATTTTTTTATATAATCTTTTGCTAAAAAATAAAAAAATGCCATGCTAGATGATAAAAAGAGAGCAAGAAAAAAGGCTAAAAATAATATAGTAAATGAATATAGGTAAGGTTCTAAAACAGTTGGAAATAATGGTGTTTTTTTGAAATGGCCAAACTTCGGGTCTGATCCTATAATCACTAATGATTCAGGGGAAAAAACCTGTTTTAACATAGTAACGGTCTGATTAAAAAAATAAATTGGTTGAAAGGTAAATCCTTGTTGAGTGA
>NZ_JBNLYE010000584.1:0-1855 GCF_050172095.1 Bacillus sp. GMs2/2 | reverse complement strand
CTATCCCTTAAACCCAATTTTTCACCGCCTCTCTATCGATAAATATCACCAATCAATTCATCCATACCTTCCTCTGTTATGCTATCCATAACCATCATCGTTTCTTTGTGAGCAACTAAAAAAGCCACAAATCCATCAATCTTCTTTTTGGACTGTCTCTTACTTGGCGCTTTCATTCCGTTAATATTTGTTACCACTACAACATTAAGAGCGCAATAAACAAATAAAGGATTGTCTGTAATTAAACGCTTTTCATAAATTAGTATTTCTGAATCGTCAAGCATTGCATTCATAACGTTTGGATACTGATTTACTGCAATGCATTCTAAACCGAGGTTTTCAAGCTTCTCTATTAACTTTTGGGACATTGCTGGATCATAGTTTATTTGTTGTACATCGTACAAATCCATACATTCAACGATATATTCCATAACTTGATCCTGGTCAATCATTTTCCCATCACAAAACGTAGCAAAACCACGTTCAACCATATCTGTATATGGAACATTATCCTCTTTTTCTTTAAAATCAATATTCTCATTAGGAAGGAAATACATCTGTTTTACTTTTATAATTGACCTTCCTTCCTCATCATGTGAAGGGAAATTTAAACTTACGCATGTTAAATCTGTTGTTTTCGATAAGTCCAATCCTAAATAACAAATTTCACCTGTAAGATCACCCAAATCTTCCACAAGAACATGTTGTACTTGATCATGCTCAAAATAATTATCAGCACCATTTACGAAAACATTTAAGTGTTTGGAAAGGAACTCAGCTTTTGAATGTGCAGACTGTTTCGCCTTTTTGAACTCAATTTCAAGTGTTTCCATTGTAACGGAAACACCAATATTCGGGTTAACCATTTCCCAAACTTTACGATCTTCCCAATCATAATTTTTATTTGGCTCCCAGATTGCAACAAACAAAGAATCGTCATCGTCATTTTCCAAAACAAATTTCGCATACTTATAAACACGCATACCGACAGATGAAGCACCCTTACCAGCTGTTGAAATATTAAGCATTATCGGTTGTTCACGAGAAATCTGCGCTGACTTCAAGTTATCATACATGTCCATATTTTCCTGTGCATGGAGCTCGTCATTTAACACAAAATAAGGGTTCTTTCCTTCAAGACCCTTCGTGTTTTTCGTTAATACTTTGAATTTATTTTGATATGCAATTCCATTGATGCTATATCGGTACATAGCACCACTAACTGTTCCATTCACACCTTTATAAATTTGTGTATGCCGTGCCAGAGGTTCGGAGTTCTCTATCGCTTGTGCAATTGGTTCAGCTGCATTTTGCGCTTGTTCATAATCTGATGCCGCACAATAACAATCCGCTCCAAGTTCAAGTTCTCCATACATAGCATAGAGCAATGCACCTGCTGCGATAATAGTTTTTCCGTTCTTCTTTGGCACTTGAACATATGATTCACGAATAACACGGACTGTTTTTCCTTTTTCGTTTTTATGATACCAACCATACATATTCGCAAAAACAAACATTTCCCAAAGCTCTAATTCCATCAATTGACCTGCAAGTGGTCCTTTAACATGACGGATGAACGATTGAACGAAATCTAACATTTCATTCGCTCGATCTACATCAAACCAAATATCTTTACGCTTTTTCCACTTCTTATAACGTTCTACAGCAAGAATGATCGACTTCGGGTACTTCTTTTTATTACGCATGACGTTATTCGCATACTTATCAGCATAGTTAACGCCTGATGTAATAATCATTGGGTTTTCCGCCATTTATTCCGATGAGCTGCTAATTCGTCTTTAGGCTCATTAGATTGAATATTCCCTGCATTTTTAGGTGTCTTTTGTACACTTTT
>NZ_JBNLYE010000583.1:0-1856 GCF_050172095.1 Bacillus sp. GMs2/2 | reverse complement strand
TTAGGTCTTAGCTCAAGAAAGTTTGCTTTTGCACTACCACATCTATTAAATGATTATTTAGGTGATGCATTATGGGCATTAATGATTTTCACTGGCTTTGGATTTTTGTTTCCTAAAACAGAGACGAAGAAGTTGGCTTTTATTAGTTTAATGTTTTGCTACGGGATTGAAGCGAGCCAATTGTATCATGCGGAATGGATAGATAGCATTCGTGGAACGACTTTGGGCGGACTCGTGTTGGGATACGGTTTTTTGTGGAGTGATTTAGTGGCTTATACAATTGGTGTTGGAGTGGGAATACTGTGTGAGGTTATTTTTCGGAAGAAATAAGAATTGTAAAAGGGGTATTGTAAATGGAACAAGCACTGGAAATTGCAAAGCTTTGGTTTCGAAATGAACATGTCACAGCTACTGTAATTCAACCAAAAGTAGCGAAGGTTTTATGCAAGAATAAAGAGTACATTTTAAAGAGAACGGGATCGATAAAGCAACTTCTAGTTGAATTCGATGTTTTGAAGCAACTGTATGAAAAGGGAATTAAAGTACAGAGAGTAGTAAAGACAGAAAATGATGAACAATATGTATTATATAAAGAAAAATATTATTGCTTATATGAGTATGTTGCCGGAAGTGTTTTAGAAATAAAAGATACGAATAAGCTGGAAAGGCTAGCAAGTACAATTGGAGAAGAAATAGCTAATCTGCACAAAGCATTACATTCGGTGAATAGTGACCATGAGTTAATAAAAAGAGATTTATATAAGATGGTATTTGAATGGGCTATACCGATTTTAGAAAAGAATGAGCATGTTCATCGAGAGGTAATTCAAAAGATGGAGCGAATGCACGCAGCTTTCAAGGAAACGGTCCATCCATTACCGAGACAAATTATTCATCGTGATATGCATCTATCAAATGTAATCTTTAAAGATGATAAACTGGAAGGTTTTATAGATTTTGAGATTTTAGAAAATAATGTAAAAACATTTGATTTATGTTATTGCTGTACAAGTATATTAAGCGAGCTATTTAGTGATGAAAAATTAAGAGGGAAATGGTTACATATCGTTAGCAAAGTCTTTGAAGGTTATTATAAACAAAATGATTTAACGAAAGAAGAACTAAAAGCCATTTGGTATGTTATGCTTTCAATTCAAATTATCTTTATTGCTTATTTTGTCCAGTTACCAGATTTATTAAAGTTAAATGAAGAAATGTTCTTCTGGATTTTTGCTAATAAGGAAGCTATTGAAGAAGTTATAGAAGGTATCGTAAAGGTATGAAAAAAATAATATTAATTGGTTCTGGTGGTTCAGGAAAATCTACATTAGCAAGGCAGTTAGGAAATAAATTAAATATTAAGGTGCATCATCTTGATGCATTATTTTGGAAACCGAATTGGGAAGGTGTTCCGAGAGAAGAACAAATAGCAGTTCAAAATAACTTAATTAAAGATGAGAAGTGGATTATTGATGGGAATTATGGCGGGACGATGGATATCAGACTGAATGCAGCTGATACAATTATCTTCCTTAATATTCATAGAACAATTTGTATTTATCGTGCGTTTAAAAGAATTGTAAAATACCGGAATAAAAAAAGACCAGATATGGGCGAGGGATGTGAAGAAAGATTTGATTTGCAATTTTTTAAATGGATATGGAAATATCCTAATGCTAAACGACCTACAATTTTAAAAGGGTTAGAGCAATTGTCCGAAGAGAAAAAGGTTATTGTTTTAAAATCTCCAAATGAGGTTCGGAAATTTTTAGAGCACATATAATAATAGAATGTGACACAACAATTCTTTTTGAATCTTACCGATTAGTTTAATTAAACTAATCGTTTTTTATTAT
>NZ_JBNLYE010000582.1:0-1867 GCF_050172095.1 Bacillus sp. GMs2/2 | reverse complement strand
AAAGATAAAGATAAAAATGCACAAAGTGGAATATATAAACCGGTATCCATTCTTGCAAAGTGCGTATCTTTTTGTCGTTTAAAGATACCAAAATAGTTAAACTCACCAATCACTCTAATAGAAAAGACAATCATACAAATCCAGGAACCGACTTGAATAATAACATTAGGAACTGCTAAATGAACAATATTTGCTTGTTGCAACAAAATTATTGCTGCCATACTTAATAATAATGCAATGAACAATGTCATTCCGGCGCGAGGTGTAAACGCCTTTTCCCCTGATTTAGTTGGAATAACACTATTTGTCCCCCAATTACCTCCGAAAGCCCAATATACATGTAAAAAGCTAACTAAGAATAATATGCAAGTAGATATATATGTAATGATAAGCATTTTATCCTCCCCTTATTTTAGTTCCTATCTATAAAATATGCTATTCCCCTCCGCAATAGCAACCTTCATTTCATTACATAAAAAAACCGTAATGATTTATCAATATTAAGATAAGTCATTACGGGGTTATTAAACTTCATTATGCATTATACCTATTTCTTCGGCGTTCCATCCTTGTTTGACCTTGAACTGCATTTTCTTTGTATGGATCTATTTTCTCTGTCATTTCATATGTTGCAACTGGTTCTTCGTGCTTATACTCATGGATTTTTTCTGGCATTTTACTTTTAGATTCTTTCCCACCAAACTTAAATAGTTTCATCCTTAATTTCGGTAATCTTGGAAGACGAATCTTAAATGATAATCTTTTGCGTTTCTTTTTTGGTCCAAGTAGATTTATATTTTCTTTATTATTATCTTTCTCTTTGCGGTGAATGAACATCGCAAGTAGTCCTCCTATTACAAGTCCTCCAATTAATAGTAATATATATACATAATGGCTTGTCATTAAACTCGTTATGCGTTCAAGTATAACTAACGACTGTACTTCTTTTATATCCCATAGTAAAGCGGCCCATAATGAGAATAAGCCCAAAGTAAGTCCATATGTACGAAAACGGAATAAACATGGAATTAACGCGACACATGCAGCAATTTTCGCATTTGCTATGATTGAGCTTGTTGAAATATCTTGATGCCAAATAACTAACAGTAATGTTATAAATGGCGCATACGCTATCCAACTGCATATACGTGAATACATCTTTTTAGCAAAATAACTACCGAAACTAGTAAAAAATAAAAGCCCTCCAATATATATAGATTGTTCTAGAGGGATTTGCTTTGTAAGTCCTGCAATTGGAAAGAGGCCGCTCAGTAGCATTAAGAGCACATCTAATTTCTTCACAATTCCCCATTCCTTTCAAATTTTTTCAATTAATAAAAATCGTTTTTCCATATGAAATAGTTTTTGTATTTCTAAAAAACATATTAATCCTGTCTGCACATAAAGTAAATATGTAAACGAAAAGATACTTGACAAAGGATATCCTTATTTACATAAAAAAATGACAAATCCTGATCGATATAACGAGCAGGATTTGTTTACTAGTATTTAAAGTAGAATAATTGAATCTTTCTTTTCTACTTTTACTACATCTACATCCAATTCATCATCAAATTCTTTAAACTCTCTTGCATCTATGTCAGTAATATAACTCTTTATTACCTTTTCCATATGCATGGAATATGTCATGTGTACATTCTTTTTCGAAAGCATACTAGAATTACAGCACATGTAATGTATCATTTTAGCGATATAATCCCTTTCTACAGGTTTTACACCTAATGGTAGAATTTCAAGTATATATCGCTGAAAAATCCCACTACAATTAAGGGAATATTCACCAGTGCTATAATACATCCCTTTTTGATCTGCATATAAGCCAATGCTATCTAAAGCATCATCACAT
>NZ_JBNLYE010000581.1:0-1871 GCF_050172095.1 Bacillus sp. GMs2/2 | reverse complement strand
ATGTAGGACTTTTTCTAATACACGAATAGATGCTATATTATCAAGCATTGCTCCTGATTCCATTCTATGTAGCTTTAATTTCCTAAAAGCGAAATCTACAACAAGTTGAAGAGCCTCTATTGTATAGCCCTTAGCATTATGCTCCTTACCTAAAGTAAATCCCGTATAACAGCTTTGGAGGTCTCCCCTAACAATTTGAGTTAATGAAATGTCTCCGATCAGTTTATCATTTTCTCTTAAAAAGATTCCAAAAGGATTACTTGCCCTTCAGCTTTCTTTTTTCATACTTGTTCAAGACGTATTTTTTGATGTTATTTTGTATAAAAAACTTTTGGGAGCAACCTGTTCGAAAAATTGATAAAGAATAAGCGATTGAAGGATGAAAACAGAAGACTACAAGGAAAACTGTATGAACAAATATAATGAAACAAGGCTCTTACTTTGTAGCGGTATCCACGAAGTAAGAGCCTTGTTTTTTCTACTCATTTTTTATATCAGTCTTGATTTTCCAATGGAAAGGCACAGAAAATCTACTACAGAAGTTGTGATACCTCTAGGATTAACAAATTCTTTAAATTTCTGTGTACTACGTACAAGCCCTCTACTTTTGGCATGTGCCTCTAATTCAGCTCGAACTTGTATTGTATCCGGAGCCATTCTTTCTAAAGCATGTTCAGAATATTTACGAACATTGATTTCAAGTTTTTAAAACTCATTTATTGTAACTGTAAAATGTGGCTTGAATTTTACTTCGATTTTTTTCTTTTCTTCTGTACCTAGAATGTATAGTGAATCATTACGAGTATATATTTCTTTCACTGATTCCATCTTGGTTTCTATGATACGTTTGTCTTCGTATAGCATTATTAATTCAACTGTTGCATCATAATAGAACATATTCATAACCAGTTCAAATCCAAGTTTATCAATTTTACTATATCGATACGCACCTGCACCTGGAATATAGTAATCTTCTGGTTCGCTTTCGAAAATTTCTAGTAACTCATACTTATCATGTTTAATATCCAATATTCCTCAACCTTTTTGTCATAGATTACTTACTATGCTATTCATTCTATTCTTTTTTCTTTGCGGGAACAACTGTGATAACGTCACCTTTATCATTTATAACTACGTAGCCTTCGTCTCTAACGTATTTCCAAGTACCAGGATTGTCTCCTGGTTTGCGAGTGCCCGTTTTTATAATATCTTCAACTACATTTGGAGTCATTCCTCGAGGATCAACTTTTTTTAATTCTTCCATGTATTTATCTGATCCGAATGTATACCCTTTTCTTTCAGCTCGCTCACGTGCTCGTTTTGTAAGCTCCGCTCGAACTTGAACTGTATCAGGTGCCATTCTTTCAAGTGCATGTTCAGAGTACTTACGTCCATCAATGACGCCGCCACCTCTTGGCATACTCCATCCAATCTCTTCAGTTACCTTTGATACTTTCCCTAAATCCTTCGCTTTTTGCTCTAACTCTCCATATTTACCAAATACTCGACCAATAACTTTAGGAGTGCCACCTACAACTGTAGAAACAGTTCCCCATACATAATCATTCGGCTCATATTTTCTGTCTGTGAAAAATTCTCTTCCATTTTATCTGGATCAACACGTACTTGCCTCAACTAATTTCCTTCACCTATATGTATAAAACTTCCAAATATAAGTATAGCAAATTGATAGAGTTGGTCCAGACATGATTCGTAAATGTGTACTTTTTAATATGTTAGCGGGCCCCATATTATTTAAATTAAGATGATTCAAGTCGGAGGAAGGCTCCTTAGGGTGTCTTTTCTTTATGAATAGAAAGCACGCCTATTTCCGTAGGTGTAGTAAATGATAACCCCTATTACCATTTATT
>NZ_JBNLYE010000580.1:0-1874 GCF_050172095.1 Bacillus sp. GMs2/2 | reverse complement strand
TATTGTTTTAAAACATTATCATTTATAGAAGTTGGAATGCCATCGATATAACCGAAAATTTGAATTTTCTTTAGTACAGGAGATGTACGCCAATCGTTAGACCTTGAAATAAGTTCTTTCATACTTGATAAGTGTATTGGTTCTGTGTGTAAGGTTTTTGTGGGACCTGGATTTCTAGTAATTTCAATACTATTATTTGAGATTTCATAAGTGAAAGTTTCTCTTACATTACTTACTTGAAAAGATTCATAAAGTGGGTAAGCTTGGAATAAAGGCGCGCAGTAACCAACATCGACATAGTAAGGTTTGTCTAAGTTAACTTGTAAGCATAAATGTCCGGGGTCCATATACATATAATGAACATCAAAACCAAGATTTGATAATAACCAATGGAATCCAATCGAGTGCGTCCAACAAGTGCCGCCCAGACCTTTTGTTGTAATGCGGTTTATGTATGTCTCAATGGAAGGGAAATAATTACCTGTTTCATTACCTTTTTCCTAGTCGATTATTTTAGTAAGAGTTTCCCACTTTACTTTTTCTTGATGAGCTTTAATAAGCTCATTTAAAAACTTTAAGCTAGTAGGCTGTTTTGTCGATAGGAAGCTATTTACTAGTTGTACTTGGGTCATTTTCTTATCCTTTCTATATAGAAATTGCTATTGGTATTATTATACAATAGGTGTCAGAAAATACAGTTGTTTATTATTGGAGTGGGAGAGAATTATATGTCGATGTCGCTATATTATAAAAAAATCCGTGAGCAATTAGGCTGTGAACTAATTCTAATACCGAGTATAGCTGCTGTTATTAAAAATGAGCAAGGGAAAATCTTATTTCAATATCCTGGTGGAGAATACTGGAGTTTGCCAGCTGGAGCAATTGAACCTGGAGAAACTCCAGAAGAAGCAGTAATTCGGGAAGTATGGGAAGAAACAGGATTGAAAGTACAAGTAAAAAAACAAAAAGGGGTATTTGGAGGGGAAAGGTTCCGTCATATATATCCGAATGGCGATCAAGTAGAATATATTGTTGTTGTGTTTGAATGTGAAATTACTAGTGGAAAACTGAAATCGATAGATGGTGAATCTTTAAAACTACAATATTTCTCATTTTCTGAAAAGCCTCCTTTAGCACTACCATACCCGGATAATATATTTTTATAGATGTAAAATAGCACACCTTATTTATTGAAGGTGTGCTATTTATATAACCCGATCGTATACATTTCCGTTAACGTATACACAATTTCCTCTAATTTAATCTTTTTGTCATTTTGCATAATAGTCCAAAGAAACGATTCATTCATCGCGAACCAACCGCGTGCTACAATCTCTTTATTTAAATTAGGTTGTGCTAATCCACTTTCTTGAGAGTAAGTAATATCCTGTTTAATGCTTGTTATAAAACGTTCCCGAATCTCATCCCATTTTTGCCGTATTTCTCTTGATAATCCTATCGCTTCCTCTACAACTTGCAAAATAGCGCGTTCTTCATCTGCTAATTGCAGGAATGCTCTAACTTGATTTTGGATCATTATACGTGCTTCCTCTTTTGTTTGTGGAGAAAAAGAGCGTTCAGCGATATTATAAAAACGATTCATAACATCTTCCATTAAACTAATTAGGAGATCATCTTTGTTTTTGAAGTATACATATGCTGTTCCGTAACCAGTTTCTGCATGTTTAATAATTTGTGTAATTGTCGTTTTTTGAAATCCATTATTTATAAAAATAGTGTAACCAGAGTGTAATAGTTTCTTCTTGGTTTCTAAGGAGCGGTGTTTTCTTGATGAAAGGGTACTGTTTTTCAAAGAATCACCTCTTTATACTGAAATATCTGAAAATATAACTGTATTGTAAAAGAAATTCATA
>NZ_JBNLYE010000579.1:0-1886 GCF_050172095.1 Bacillus sp. GMs2/2 | reverse complement strand
AAAGGAATTAGAACAATGACCTTAGAAAATACTAAAAATTTAAAAAAACAAGTTGCTCCTTTTGAAAAATCAACGATTAAAAAAAGTGTTTGGCAACTGATCAACACAATCGTGCCATTTATTATTTTATGGTACCTTGCTTATAAAAGTTTGTCAGTTTCTTATTGGTTAACATTAGTTCCAGCACTGTTAGCCGCTGGATTTATGACAAGGATTTTCATTATTTTTCATGATTGTACCCATTATTCATTCTTTAAGAGTCGACGTGCAAATAGAATAGTTGGAACGTGTATGGGTGTTTTAACATTATTCCCATTTGATCAGTGGGGGCATGAGCATTCTATTCACCACGCTACGAGTGGTAATTTGGATAAGAGGGGTACAGGGGATATTTGGACGCTTACAGTAGATGAATATGTAGCAGCACCATTTAGACTCCGTTTAGCATATCGTTTATATCGCAATCCATTCGTTATGTTTGGGTTAGGCCCGATTTATGTTTTCTTGCTTAAAAATAGATTTAACCGAAAAGGTGCTAGAAAAAAAGAACGTATGAACACTTATTTAACGAATATTTTAATCGTTGCTATTGTAGGAATGCTTTGCTGGGCAATTGGATGGCAATCGTTTCTTTTAGTACATGGTTCTATATTTTTAATAGCAGGTTCAATAGGGATTTGGCTGTTTTACGTACAGCACACATTCGAGGATTCTTATTTTGAAGAAGATAAAGAATGGGAATATGTGAAAGCGGCAGTGGAGGGAAGTTCTTTTTATAAACTTCCAAAAATTTTGCAATTTCTAACGGGTAATATTGGATTTCATCATGTTCACCATTTAAGTCCAAGAGTGCCTAACTATAAACTAGAAGAGGCACACAACAATACCCTTCCTTTAAAAAATGTACCAACAATTACGCTTGCTACAAGCTTGCGTTCACTCCGTTTCCGTCTTTGGGATGAGAAAAGTAACAATTTTGTTAGCTTTAAAGATGTCAAAAATATAATTAAAAATAATGTTTCTGTTCGGGTGAAATCTGAACTATAATTGCATCGTATATAAAATTCCCCTTAATCATTTTCGATTTAAGGGGAGTTTTTGTTTAAAGATTAGATGCCAGATAAGAAGAAAAATTAAATGTTTCAAATTGTAATGGAAGCAGATTGGGAATTGCTCGTACGTAAGTACAAATACAAGATGACAATAAATGCATTATGTTAACAAGTGGAGTTATCATGAATGTTCCATTACGATAACTGTTCATAAATCCGACGAAAATTAATAGCAAAAGGGGGATCGTACAACAGTATATCTAAAAAATTAGAAAAGACTTGAACGGAAATTTCATTCATTTTTCTTGGTGTTCCGCATTCCATACACTTAAATAGGATGCATATTCTAATTCATCTGGATTGTCATGTAACATAGAAATGAATTCTAATTTATTTCTATCACAATCAAGAAAGTATACACTTGCAGCGGGCATCCACCTTTGGACAATTGGCTCTTGATTTCCTTTTCCTTGACTTCCTATCACTTCTATTCCACGCTCCTCTAACCACGCTTTAGAAGTCATTAAAAACTCTAAATTTACACCAAAAGCAAAATGTCTCAGCTCAAAGTCTTCGATATTATTTACTTCCCATAGTCCAAGCATTTGTTTTTTATTTTCTCCGACCCAAAAGAAAGCCACTCTTCTTTTGGAGAGTTTTCTTGCTAACGTTAATCCTAGCTTGTTTTGATAGAAATTTATCGCTTTTTCTAAATTTCTTACATGTAAATGAGTCTCGTATATGTTCTGTATCATTATGATCATTCCTTTCTTTCTTGCTAACTAACAGTTGAGTAATGAATGTAATTCTAATAATGTACAGCTATATCTGATA
>NZ_JBNLYE010000578.1:0-1887 GCF_050172095.1 Bacillus sp. GMs2/2 | reverse complement strand
GAGAAAAGTAAGTTTATAAAAATAGCTACTTCAATAGGGGTGTCATCTTTTTTATTAACAGGTTGTGGTGATTATGAAGAAGAAACTGCTCAGCAAGAAAGTACAGCTGTTAAAACAGATGGTGCAAAACAAAGAAATGAACAAGAAACATTAAATTGTGATGATAAAGCCCCAACCAATGAAAATGTAGAGATAGATGAGTTATGCAAGGAAAATAATCCGTCATTTTCATCTTATCATGAAAACTCTCATTTACCGATACTTCCATTTGTAGCAGGATATTTATTAGCGAGTAGAACTTCAAATATGAATTATACAGCAAAACCAAATTTAATGAAGAAACCGTATGCAAATAATGTTATTCCATATCGTGAAAAAGATGAGCGTAGAACAGGTGGCGGTAGTAGCGGTGGTTATACTGGTGGTTCTAACGGTAACAATAATACTTCCAATAAAGTAGATTTAAATAAACAGCAGCCAAATCCATCCAATAAAGTAACACCAGATACAAATACGCCAAAATCATCTACTACGCAAACACCGAAAGTAAACTCTGGTTCAAGTGGAATTGGAAACGCAAAAGCGCCAGCAGGATCCTAAAACGAAAGGGTAATGGAGTAATGTATACAGAACGAGAGCAAGAAGAGTATATGAAAGTATGGTTTTCACTTGCAGAAGAGGCTAGTAGGAATGGTTTCACTTGGCCTAGTCTGTTAGAGAATGAAGAATGGAATCAATATATGGCAACAGGGATGTATCGCATGCCAGCAAAAACTTATACTGCTATCTCAAAAGCGACAGAAGAAATCATGTATGTGTTATATAGAACGTATCAATATATTGTAAATACGACAGAAGGTTTTCAAAAACTTGGATTCCCAGCTGAAGCGTGGGAAATGGCGAGAATGAAACATAATGGTTTATTTTCATATTTTACAAGGTTTGATTTTATCGTAAATGGTGACGATATAAAATTAATAGAAGTAAATTGTGATACGCCAACAGGCTATTTAGAACCGTCTGTCGCAAATGAAGTGTTATGCCGTTATCATGATGTAAATCACCCAAACCATATAGAAGAGCATATTGTACAGGCATGGGAACAAATTAAACATGACTATCATATAGGCCCTGAAGAGACGATATATTTTACTAGTTATGATTGGCACGATGAAGATAGTCAAACGGTTCAGTTTTTAAGAACGTATTGCTTAAATCAGTCAACGGACTATGTAGGAATACAAGACATTGTCGTTGCGGAAGATGGTATATATACGCCAAGTGGAGAAAAAATAAAATATTTATATAGACTGTATCCAATAGAGTATTTAGTAACGGACGTTGATAAGAATGGAAAAAGGATTGGTTTGCAATTTTTAGATCATATTGCACAAGAAAGAGTGAAAATTATTAATCCGCCAGCCGCGTTTGTTATGCAAAACAAAAGTGTACTCGCACTAATTTGGAAGCTTTATGAAGAAAGTGTTTTCTTTACAGAAGAAGAGCAAGACATTATTTATAAATACTTTCTACCAACATATTTTTCAAATAAGCGATTTCTAGAAAGACATGAATCATACGTTTCCAAACCTGTATTTGGTCGTGAAGGTGGCGGAGTATCTATATACGAAAATGATGAATTATTAGCTGAAGATAAAACAGAGTATTACTTTGAACAAAGGAAGATATACCAGCAATACATAGAAATGCCTGACTATACCATTGACACATGGGATGGTCCATATACTGGTAAACTATTAATTGGCTCTCACTGTATAAGCGGAAGAGCAGCAGGCTTATTTTTACGTGTAGGTGAGAAAATAACGGGAAACTTATCAATGTTTACTGGGGTTACAATTGAAGGATAAAGTAAACAAAGAGCTTATC
>NZ_JBNLYE010000577.1:0-1889 GCF_050172095.1 Bacillus sp. GMs2/2 | reverse complement strand
GGGAAGATGGAAAAAGAAAGGAAAACATTTTCTTTTGGATTACGTACACAACTTATGCTATTCACTACAGTTTTAGCTTTCATTACATATTCAACAAGTATCTTTTTTATTTACGTGATATACGATTATTTTCAAAGTTATGTAAGTCAAACTGTATATAATATTATCGTTATGTTATTAGGGGTAGTATGGTCTGGAATTTTAGCATATGGAGCAGCCGTATTTTTAATTAAACCGCTTCGCAAGTTAGAAGAGGCGGCAAGAAAAGCAGCTGAGGGTGATATTCGTGAAGATGTTCCATTACCGAAGACAGATGATGAAATTAAATCTTTAAGTGTTGCATTTAATATGATGTTAGGAAACTTAAGGGGCATGGTAAAAAATATTGATACAACATTTTCGTATACAAATAATCAAGTACAGCAGATTAGAAAACAAACAGGCGAAGCAACGAGACAAGCGCAAGGTGTATCAGAGACACTTGCAGAAATTTCTTCAGGCGCTGAGCAATCAGCGGCATCAATTCAAGCAATTGTTTCTGCTGTTGATACAACGACTTCTATTGCAAGTGAAGTAGAAGAAAAAGCGAAGCAGTCTGATACATTGTCTTCAGAAATGGTTGAAGCTTTAGGGCATAGTACTCGTGTCTTTACGTCTTTAATTCAAGGTATTCAAACATTGGCAAAAGAAAATGAAGATTCAATGCAAAATGTACAGAAGTTAGAAGAACGAATGAAACAAGTAGAACATATTGTGTCTGTTGTGAGTGCGATTGCTAGCCAAACGAATTTATTAGCACTAAATGCTTCTATTGAGGCAGCTCGCGCAGGAGAGCATGGAAGAGGCTTTGCGGTTGTTGCGGAAGAAGTACGGAAACTTGCTGATGAAAGTGATCATTCTGCAAGAAACATATCGCAGTTATTACGGAATATGCAAGATGAAGTACAACAAGTTGCAATGAAAATGACAGAACAAGTGAAAATAGCTAAAGAAGAGGCGAAACGTGGGGAAGCTACGGAATTAATTTTAAAAGAAATGTCATCAAGTGTTATGGAAGTAGCCGATGCAACTCAGCAAATTAGTAGTTATATGAATGAACAAGTGAGCCACATTCATCAAACAGGAGCACAAACAAAAGCTGTAGCAGCAATTGCTGAAGAAACGTCAGCTGGTTCGCAAGAAGTGGCGCGTGTGACGCTACAACAGTCTAAAAATATGATAGTAATCGATCAATTATTAAAGGATTTAGAGAAGCAAGCAACTGATTTGAAACAAACAATTGAACGATTTTCAATGTAAAAGGAAGAACAGAATGCTGTTCTTCTCTTTTTTATTTAGCTTGATTTAATATTTACAGTTAAACTATGAACGTTTCCGCAACATTCTTTTCTGTCCCTTTCGGATGAAAATTATAGCGAGCTATAATATTAAAAGGGGTGTCTTTTATGAAAAAAGAAAAAAGACAACGGTTAATTAAACAATTTGTAAAGGAGTATGAAATAGATAAGCAAGAAAGATTAGTAGAATTGTTAGCAAAAAAAGATGTATTAGTAACACAAGCTACGGTTTCTCGCGATATTCGTGAGTTAAACTTAACGAAGGTACCTTCTCAAGAAGGATTAATGATATATAAAGTTTTCTCAGAAGAGCATGTACAAACTGATATAAAGTTAAAGAAAAAATTACGAGAAGTGGTTGTGAAAATTGATTGTGTAGATCAATTAATGGTTATTAAAACATTACCTGGTAATGCACATGTTATTGGTGTTTTATTTGATGAGTTAGATTGGAAAGAAAAAATAGGATGTATATGCGGAAATGATACATGCCTTATAATTTCACAGTCGAAATCAGATAGGGAGATTATAGAAGAAAGATTAAATTTAATT
>NZ_JBNLYE010000576.1:0-1891 GCF_050172095.1 Bacillus sp. GMs2/2 | reverse complement strand
TAGCTCAGTAAATGCATGAATATGAATAGGTTTACTGTAATAATAACCTTGAATAAACTGACATTTATTTTTTTGAAGGAAATTTACGTGCTCTTTCGTTTCTACACCTTCAGCAATGACAGACATTCCTAATGTATTTGCTAATGTGATGATCGTTTTAATAATTTCCATTCCATCATCACATGTTTCAGACATTGTAATAAATTCTCTCGGGATTTTTAACGTATCAATTGGATACAAAGGTAAGTAGGCTAGCGAAGAATAACCTGTACCAAAATCGTCGATAGAAATGTGAATCCCTAAACTTTTTAGTGTACGCAGTTTTATCAATGTTTCTCGCTCATCCATCATTGCAATTCGCTCTGTTAATTCAAGATCAAGAGAGCTTGCTGGTAAACCTGTATTTGTTAAAGTAGAAGAAATAGACTTTACAAAATCCTCTTGTTCAAATTCCTTAGCAGATAAATTTACACCTATTTTTAAATGTGAATATCCGAGTGCGTGCCAACGTTTCATTTGCTTGCAAGCCTGCTCTAATGTCCATTTACCTATTGAAATAATTTGTAGTGTTTCTTCTGCAATCGGAATAAACTCGTATGGAGAAATAATACCTAATTCAGGATGATTCCACCTAATTAAAGCTTCTGCACCGATAATTTTATTAGATTCACTATCAACTTGAGGTTGATACAAAAGGAACAATTCTTCATTTTGTAGTGCGTTTGGTAAATCTTTTTCTAATCGTAATCGTCTTTCAATTTTTTTAGCGATTACATCGTCATAAATAGAGACAGAGTTAAGCTCTTTTGCTTTTGCATCATACATTGCAACATTAGCGTTTTTCAGAAGTGTAGCGGTATCGATTCCGGAATGTGGATAAATAGCGATGCCGATACTCAGTGATAAAGTTAATTTATGCTCATGTATGATAAATGACTTTTTCATGCATTCAAATAACTGGTTACATAATTGGAATAAGTAATCTTCGTCAGTATAGCTTTCAATTATGATTGTAAATTCATCGCCACCGATTCTTGAAAGATGAGTATGTGATGGAAGACATGATTGGAATCGCTTTGCTACTTCTTCTAATATGTAATCTCCTGATGAATGTCCAAGTGTATCGTTAATTGCTTTAAAGCGATCTAAATCTAAATATAATAATGCAAACTCGCTTGCTGTTATTTTAGCATTTTTTATAACTCTCTTTAATTTCTTATGGAAAAAGGCACGGTTCCCAATTTTCGTTACAGTGTCATGGAATGCTAAATATTTTATTTCTTCTTGCTGTTTTTTTAGTGCAGTAATATCTTTCACCATAATATAGCTTCCTGAAATTTGTCCGTCTATTATAATAGGAATGATTGTAACGTATAAAAAATAAGTAAAGCCATCTTTATATTGAGAACTAAGTTGTAAGAATGCCGATTCTTGTTGTTTCACTTTTTCTAATGCCATTGCTAGCTTATGCTTCTCTTCATCTAAAATGATTGAAAAACAAGTTTCACCTAGTAACTCATCTGTTGGTGCCCCAAGTAGTACACTCCCAGCCTTATTTACATTTAAGAATATTCCATTTAAATCAATGGTGAAGATAGGGTCAGGATGATATTCATATAATGATTTAAACTTTTGCTGTTTTTGGGAAAGAGCCTCTGATTTATGAACTAAATCAGACGTCCGTAAAGTAACTTTTTCTTCTAATTGGGCATTAAATGCCTGCAAACGTTTTGTTAAGGAATTGTTTTGCATACGTACGATAGAATGACGAATGAGTACGAAAATAAAAGTAATACAATTTCCTGTAATGAGAGTTGAAGATGATGTTTGTTCTTTTAATGTAAACCCGATTAGTATTGCAACAGCAAGATAGGGAAATACAACTAAAGCT
>NZ_JBNLYE010000575.1:0-1915 GCF_050172095.1 Bacillus sp. GMs2/2 | reverse complement strand
ATCTTTAAATCATGTATTCCTTTTTCTCTTAATTGCATATAAAGTTGTTGTTCAGACATTTTTGCCTTCATCAAGTTCGCTTTAATAATCTCTCCATTTTCAACAATTACAAAGCTACTGCCATTTAGGAATTGTTCCGCCTCCCTTGATTTCAGTTCAAAGAAATGAATGATAAGAAGTACGCTTGCAAATATTACAGCTGCAAATATAGATGGGACTACATTCCTACTTAATACAGGCTCTACAATAATACGCGCAATTGATACTACTATGATGATTTCAGCTCTTGTCATTTGGCTAACAGATTTACTACCTGTCATTTTTAATGCAAGAATCCCAGTGAGAATTAAAATAATGCTTTCAACAATAATATGCATAATAGCCCAATCCTTTAATGGTAAATGTTATTAGCATTCTAGATGCACTTTAAACTTTTTCGTGAAAATTAAAACTTACATATATAGAAAATGGATCTATTTAGATCCATCTTTTTTCAATAAGAATTTGATGATCTATTTTCTATTGTCAAAAAAACAAAAGCACCCAAATGGATGCGTATAGATTAAACTTATTCATTATTACTTTCTCCACTTTGATCATCAACTGATTTCGAGTCTAACATGCTGCCTATATCAGGCGGTAAGGCTAGCTCTATACCAGCTACTGGTTGATTATCTTCATTAAACCATTGTTTCTTAAATTTACTCAATTCTTCATTTTTCTTATTTCCATCCATATTACCCCGCCTTTTATGTACGTGATATTAAATACTTTACTTAATATGTACATTGAGAAAGATAATATACGATTTGTACATAATGAAAGAGCAACAACCCGTTGTGCCTATTAAAAATTAACACGTACATGCTACTCCTCGTTTTATTATCATATTAATGACAAAATATATGTGAGCTACGTGACAAGTACGTTGTCATTTTATTCAAATGAGACAAATACTTTTAAAGGAGTAATTATTCCTTGACTTAATTCCTCAAAACATTTTTCAAGTGCAGTATAATGAATTTCATGTTGAAAAATCTCTTCTATCCATGGCGTCTGTTCTATTTGACTAAAAAACCAATCTGCATGTTTTTGGTAACCATATCCATCACTTGAACCAATGATTTTCAATTCTTTTCGATAAAAGTCGGCGGTTAATGTTAAGTCTTCTATATTACCATCAGAAAGAATACATATCGCTCTATTACTATTAATGGCCTTTTGTAATGTGTGAAACCCTCTATTTGTAGCAGAACATTCCAAACCGTAATTATATGTTTCTATTATTTGTTTTTCTGAATCAAAGAGGTTTTTCGCACCAAACTTCTTTGCAAATTCTCTTCTATTTTTATTAGGCTCAACAACATCCACATGCTTAACACCTACATAGTATTTTAAGAAATAACAAGCGAGTAAACCGATAACTCCTAGTAATAAGTACTTTTTCATCCTGTCGCGGGTCTAGCTTCAATACCCCTTTAGCAGCATCACACGAAAGAATAGATAATAAAGCAACTTTAGGTTTTATATAACTAGGTACTCGAATTACTTTATCTCCCTTAACTATTCCTATCGTTTCATGTCCATAAAAAGAAACTACTTTATCACCTACGTTTAAATTTGTTACTTTATTACCAACTTGAATTACTTCACCATAACTTTCATATCCAGTTTTTTTTGGATAGATAGGATTTGTATCTGTAACATCCGATTCTTTATACTGTGGTAACTCTGCTCCAATACTTATTTCACCTGCAATTGTTTTAACGATAATTTCATTATCCTGTATAGACTTAATTTTACATGTTTTCCACTTAAGACGTTTTGGTCCTTCTAAAACTAATTTATTTTGTTCCATTTATACCCCTCACATTTTATAAAATATATTCTCACTAAATTTCAAACAATGTATAAT
>NZ_JBNLYE010000574.1:0-1916 GCF_050172095.1 Bacillus sp. GMs2/2 | reverse complement strand
CAATTTCACTTCTTCTATTTTCATGAATATGTATAATTACATAAAATTTCAAAGAAAAAGAGAGTATACTTTCATATTGTGTAATAAAGATAAAAGCCCGCCTACGGAAATAGGCGGGTTTTTTTTACTTATAAAGAAAAGACAACCTTTAAGGTGTCTTCCTTTTGAAATCTAGGTTGTCCAGTTTGTTTTACTTTGGTGCAATGGCAATATTGTTTGGAATAAAGTTTCACCATATTGCTATTAAACTAAAATATTAAGATTGCACTTAAACGAAATTTATAGCATCGAAGTTCATTTTGGAGGAGGGAATGTAATACTATATTTTTAAAGTATTCGTTACACTTGAACCTCTGCACATTGCGTAGGGCTTTTTTCATGAAGAAAGGACACTCACGTGAGCGTCCTTTCGATAGTTTTTAGCAGAAGCAAGCAGCTCCAACGATGATTAATAAAATAAACAATACAACTAATAAAGCAAATCCTCCAGCGAAACCACAGCCGCCACAACTACCACCAAAGCCCATAATAGTTCCTCCTTTAAATAGGAGGAGAAAAACAAAGGTTCACTCATGTGTTTTAACGGATTCCATTTACTTTATGCTTTTTACGAATAAATGGAGCAGGTCCTTTTTAAAATAGATTTATGCCGCTATTTTTCGGATAGTAAGACCCGGATTGGTGGGGGCTGATTAAAGTTTCATTTTATTCTTTAAGAGCGAATAAATGAAAAATAAAATATCTAATAATATAGATAGAAATCCGCTTTTATACCTTTCATTAAAAGAATACTAGCATTATATATTATAAGGAATACTTGTCCTTAATTGTAAATGAAAGGGGGGAATTGATATGAGCTATGGCTATGGTCATCCTCCTGGAAGATGTCATAAACATCACAATGAAACTTTGTCAACGGGTGTATTACGTAGACATTCCGCTACGTTATTTCTTACTGTTGAAGCTATGAATGTTGATCCAGATGATACTCGTAGAGTAACAGTTGAAATGTTTGATTGGTCATCTGGTTCTCCGGTATTGTTACCATTAATAGACCCTTCAACACAAACATTGCCACCTAATCGATATGTTACTTTTCGTTCAGCAGCTCTTCCTCCAGCACTTTTTGCTTATGAAGTAAGAATCATTCGTCCGAAAGATAGAGATGTTGTTACGAATGTTTTTGGTCTTAGTGCAATCATATTTAACCCACAAGAAGGAAACAATGTTTTACAACATGATTTAGCAAAATTAGACCTTAAATAGATTTTATAAAGGTCTATTTATTGAGCATGATTAAAAAAAAGTAGGATGTAATCCTACTTTTTTTAACGTTAACTAGAATTTTAAAAGAAATCCTTCATTATTTTAGCATCTTTAATATTCACTATCACACCTTCTACCTTATCTTTCTTCTCATCTTTAGCAATCGTAATTTGCTCCTTATTATCAGCCCACACAAGAAATTCTTCTTTTGAGTCATCTTTATATGTAACAGTAATAGTAGAATGTGCAGATTCTCTCTTTTTTTGATCTAAAGTGATTGTTTTAGGTGTTCCATTTTGAACTGCTGAAACGATAGATTGTATCATTTTTTCATTATCTGTTTGAGATTTGGAAGTAGTATGATTTGTTGTTTTCAGTATTTCAATGTCTGTAATATTAGCGGAATTTAATTGAAAGGTATTTTGTGTATGTTCTTGCTTAACTTGTGAAGCTTTATCTGTAGCCGAGGTACTTGTACAACCTATTAAGGTGAAAGATAAAGCGGTTAGAGCGCATATAGATATGATTTTTTTCATAGTATCCCTCCTTAATTTTAATTATAACAATTTTCTGTTAATTTAGGTGGTTATTGTAAGGAGAAGATGTTTTAAAGTGGTAAATGATGATGTTCATTCTCTATTAAAATCAAA
>NZ_JBNLYE010000573.1:0-1919 GCF_050172095.1 Bacillus sp. GMs2/2 | reverse complement strand
GGGAAAATGATTCAATAAAAATACAATCTGCTATTAATAAAGCAGAGTCTAGTAAAATTAAAACTGTATTGCTTGATGATAAAAAGTATAAAATCACGTCACCAATCATTGTTAAAAAAGGTGTGAAATTATTATTTGGTTACGGATCCCAATTTGTAGTTGAGGGAAACTTTAGAGTTTTAGAACTAGAGAAAAACGCATCCATTGAAGGAGCGTATATAACTATTGACGATCCTAAATTTAACTCTGAAGTTATTTATTTAGACGGTAAAAATAAATATTATAACACTTGGAACAAAACACAAATAAAAGATATAAATATTATCAATTGGACGGAAACGAATAAAGGTACCGGAATTTCTTTATACTCTGCTGGAAAAGAAAATGAAATTTCGTTTGTTAACTTCGAAAATATTAAAGTTGTAGGAATGGAAACTGGACTGAAATTAGTAGCGAAAAAACCGAGCACCGGACAAGCTTGGATAAATGCCAATCGTTTTATGAACTTTTCTTTAGAAGACTGTGTAAATATGATTTATATGGATAGTCAAGTAACTACGCCAAATGAAATTAGTGGGAATCAATTTACAAACCTTCAAATACAGCCTTCAAATAAAACAAAAAGCATTATACAGGTAAGTGGTCAACACAATGAATTTCATGGGATGGTGTGGGATTTAAATAAAATAAAACATGAAAACGAACTCATTGAACTGACTGATAAGAGTATGAATACAGTGGTTGAAATATCCAGTGTACCAGCAAATAGAGTATTAGATAGTGGGAGATCCAATATAGTGAAATAAGTTTAAATACAGAAAAAAGAGCGAATTCTTTATAAGAGGATTCGCTCTTTTTATATTTTAAAATTAAATTTTCTTCCACCAAGCGGATAAAGGATAGTCTGTAGATTTTAACGTAATAGATTCGCCAATTTGTGGCGTTGTAATTTTAACTCCTAAACGGTTAGCTTCTTTCGTAACACGTTCTATCGGCTCACTCCATTCGTGTAATGCTAACGTAAAAGCACCCCAATGAATCGGAAGAAGTAATTCTCCTTTAACATCAATATGAGCTTGTACCGTTTCTTCAGGCAACATATGAATAGCAGACCACCTCGGATCATATTGCCCGCATTCCATTAATGTAAGATCGAATGGACCGTATTTATCACCAATTTCCTTAAAGTGAGGGGCATAACCGCTATCACCACTAAAGAAAATTTTAGTCTCTTGACCAAGAATAAGCCATGAACACCATAATGAACGATCTCTATCTGTCATACCACGTCCAGAGAAATGCCTTGCAGGCGCACATACTAACTTAATATTATCAAACGTAATTTCGTCCCACCAATTATGCTCACTAATTTTACTAGGTGAAACACCCCATTTAATAAGATATTGTGCAACTCCAGTTGGAACATAAAAGTGTTTTGCGCGATTTTTTAACTGCATAATACTTTTGTAATTCAAATGATCATAGTGATTATGAGAAATGACAATCGCATCAATTTCTTGAAGGTCATCACGTTCTAAAGAAAAAGCACCACTATAGCGTTTACTATTAAACAAAGGAAATGGGGAAGAGGCATCTCCAAACATCGGGTCTAATAACAGTTTTTTACCTTCTATTTTCAAAAGAGAAGCAGAATGGCCAAACCATGTAACACTCTCTAACGCTTCATTATCTTTATTTGATAAAACAACAGACAAATCCTTTATAGGACGCAGCTTTGATTTCATTTTAAAGTAATCCGTCATTAAACTTATAATATCTTTCGGTTTAAAACTCATATCAGTATGAATTTGATTTGTATATTTCTTATTCATTCGTTCTCCTTTTTATGATTAACAATATACGTATGTTGTTATTGTAGCTATTTGTAGTTTAAACGAAATCATTTTACCTTTCACCTT
>NZ_JBNLYE010000572.1:0-1922 GCF_050172095.1 Bacillus sp. GMs2/2 | reverse complement strand
ATACTTCTTTGTTTATTTTATAAATTCGCAGATTGTGAATGCTGTTTTTCATAATGTTTCTGCTTAGAAAGGGAAATAGAAATAATCAATAATGAAACGACTCCGAAGATGAGAACCATATATTGTAACCCAATTGTATCTAAGAAGAAGCCTGTTCCAAGTAAGACGATTTGGAACATAACCCTCTCAAACATATTACGGAATGAGAAGAGGCGACCGTGATAACTTTTTTCCACTTTCGTTTGGAAAATCGTCGACATAATAGGGAAGAAGCAGCCAACACTAAACCCAAATAAACCAAATGATGTAAGAGCCATCCATTTTATATCGCTAAAGAACAATGACAGATGTGCAAAAGCAGTACAAACTGCGAAGAAATATAGTAATTTTTCAGGTTTGAAATGATCAGATAGACGTTTAATTACGAAGGCACCTAACATAAATGCGACACCTTCAATTGTATATATGAACCCTTTAATCGTAGGATCATGTTGCATTTCGCTGATGTTAATAACCATTAAATTAAACCCAGCTATAAATAATAGAGGGATGATACTTAATATAAGTGCTGTAAAAGCAATAGGAATTCCTTTTAAAATACGAAATACTTCCATAAAGCTATTATCTTTTGCAGCTTGTTTACTTGGTGTTGTTGATTTCTTGTCTTCGAATTGTAGGAAGAAAGTCGAGAGGAATAATAAGGCGTATGCTGCCATTGAGAAGGCATACATGTACTGTAAACTCATCACAACTAAAAGAATTCCACCTAGTGAAGTACCTGCAATACGAGCGATTGTACCAACATTCATATGTACACCATTCATTTGTAATAACTCATGCTCACGTACGATGAGTGGAATTACAGATTGTAATGCAGGGAAATAAAATGCTGCTGAAATTTGAAGAGCAACCATAAATGCAATCATAAATGCGATACTTTCAAATTGAATAGCAAAAAACATGAAAATAACACTTAAAACTCGACCAAACCCAGCGTAAAGAAGAACTTTTTTCTTTTCATACTGATCGATGACACGGCCAGCCATAGGTCCAACTAGAACACCGGCTAATAGTCCGATAAATAATATAACTGATTTCATGAAATCAGAAGGGACATATTTTTGCATAAATTCAAGGTTGCCAAGAATACCAAGCCATAATCCTAGACCTGCAATAAACTCCCCAATTAAAACAATCCAAACGTTTTTATTACGCCACATAACATAAAACCTCTCCGTCTTTTAAAATGAAAAACGCGTATATAAAACCTCCTTATTTATGTAGTATTTTTATACGAACTTTTTTAGAGTCAGAGTCTATATTACGTGTTTCATAATTGGATTTCAATCTTTTTGATTTGTCAAAAATTTGATGTGTTAATTGATGAAATAAGTGAATCAAAACGTAAAAAATTTATGATTAAAGCTAATAGAAAGTAAGGGGACATATAAAAAAGCAAGAACGTATAACTACGCCTCGCTTTTCTCAAGTACAAAATTAAATATTAGATTCACTTAGCAACATTTACGCTCTTGTCCAATAGCTAAAGCGCTAAAAGATAGTGGGCCAACAACTTCTGCGCTTGCACCACTAGTAAGGTTTTCTACAGTTAATGAATATTCGTGTGTTCCACTGCTAACGTTTTGATCTATAGCTTGAAATGTTTGTACATAGAATTGTTCAGAATCTGTAGATTCAATACCTACTTGTGCATTAAAAATTTCAATATTATCACGGGAAATTCGGAATAAAACTTGTGAAGTCTCAGTTATACCTTCTACACCAATTGTAGCGATTAATTCTACTCGATTATTACGTGAATCTCTACTTGAAATTCGCAATTTCAAATTTGCTAAAATTGCTTTATTTGGAGAAGCTGGGATTGCAAAAGTTGTTTCACCAGTTTTACTAATAGGTTGAGT
>NZ_JBNLYE010000571.1:0-1933 GCF_050172095.1 Bacillus sp. GMs2/2 | reverse complement strand
TGATAGAGAAGAACTAGAAATAGGGGTGAATACTATGATTACATTAGAGCAAAAGTTAGAGCAATATAAACATACATATGTACAGTTAAAGGGAGAACTAAAATGGAAAACGAGTGATTCTCGAACAGGAATGATGATTGCTGCTATGTATGCAGGTAGTGATAAATTGTTTAATCTCGAACGTTTTTTAGAAATTAGTAGTTATATTAAGAATCAAGTAGGGATGTTTTCATACTTAAAGTCTTATCATCGTTTTGTAGTGGCCGCAACATTAGATATTCACTTTACAGATTACAAGAAAGCTTTTCGGACGTTTTTAGATTTATATGAACAATTGGTCACTAGTGGCTTTAGCCGGAGTATATTTACTTATCTCGCAGCAGCTGTGCTTTTAACAGAAGAAAATGAACAGCATGGCGCGCACATTCAGCGTTCGATGCAAGTATATAAACGCATGAAAAAGGATCACCTCTTTCTTACAAGTACAAATGATTATCCGCTCGCGGTTTTATTAGCAGGACAATCAGAGAATGTAGAAACACTTATGGATCGTGTAGAACGTCTGTATCAGAAACTAGCGAAAGCTGGTTTGCGTAAAGGGAATGATCTTCAGTTTTTAAGTCATATTCTTTCACTAAAGAAGGATGTCCGTGAAGAAATGTTAGTTGCAACATGTACAAACATATGGAATTTGTTAAAACAAGAAAAGGTAAAAGTGAAACAGATGCATTATCCAGCAATCGGGCTACTAGCGTTACTTGAAGATGGAGAAAAAGAGATTTATGCTATTAAAGCGTTGATTGAAAAACTGCAGGGGGAGAAATTATTCCGTTGGCATACAGATACGAATATTCTTATTGCTATTCAACTGTTCGTAAGTCAGAAAGGTGAGGAAAGTAAAGCTACCAACACAGGTTTACAAACTATGATAGAAGTCCTCATACAAGCACAACAAGCAGCTATGATGGCAACGATTGCCGCTTCATCTGCAGCAACATCTTCTGCTAGTAGTAGCTCATAATATGTAACTACTTTAATAAGGAAGGTAAAAAAGCCCATCACTTTCTAATGAGTGATGGGCTAACTATTTTTACATAATCAGCATTATTTTTTCGACTCTTTCAAATGTTTGAGTTGTGTAACAATCATAATGCTAATAACAACGAGTAAAAACCATGAACTAATTTTGCTTAAGTGAACGAGATTCCACGCTTCCCGTTGATTTGGATATTGCCATGCTCCGAAAAATGTTGCGATGTTTTCTGCAATCCAAATGAAGAATCCGATAAGGAAAAAGGAGAGAACGAGTGGCATTGTATATGTAACGCCTTGTAATGAAAATTGTACAAATGTGCGAGAGAAAACAATGAATAGTAGTAAAGTTAATATCCATCTAAAATCGTATGTAAAGTGGTGTGTGAAAAAATTGAAGTAAATCATAGCTCCTAACGGCACGGCAAAAATAGCTTTCGGCCAATGATGCATTTTTAAATGCAACCTTCTCCACGCTTGGCATATGTAACTTGCGACACTTGCGTACATAAAGCCGCTGTAAAGTGGAACTCCAAAAATCTTTGAATACGCCTCTTCAGGATAACTCCATGAACCGAAATGAACTTTATATATTTCTAGTAAAAGGCCGATGAGGTGAAAGACAGTAATTACTTTTAATTCGTCTTTCGTCTCAAGTCCAGTCTTGTACATAATCCACTGCATAAGAAGACATGCAATGAGTATGAAATCATAGCGATATAACCCTGGAATAGAAACGATTTTTGAAAGGGCTAGTGTTAAGAAAATAACGACTGGGAATAAGCAAGATAATGCTTGCTCGTAAGTGAAGTGTAGTAGTTGTTTTATATATAACATTGGGTCACCTTCGGTATTTTTATTTGAAAACTCGAAATAATGATTAAGTATACTACACTTTTAA
>NZ_JBNLYE010000570.1:0-1940 GCF_050172095.1 Bacillus sp. GMs2/2 | reverse complement strand
GGAAATACCATGGCAGAACTTAAATTAGAAAACATTTATAAAATATATGATAATAACGTAACAGCTGTAACTGATTTTAATTTACACATTCAAGATAAAGAATTTATTGTATTTGTCGGTCCTTCTGGATGCGGAAAATCTACAACATTACGAATGGTAGCTGGACTTGAAGATATTTCAAAAGGCGAGTTTTCAATTGATGGTAAACTAATGAATGATGTTCCTCCAAAAGATCGAGATATCGCTATGGTATTCCAAAACTACGCTCTTTATCCACATATGAGTGTATATGATAATATGGCATTTGGATTAAAACTTCGAAAAATACCAAAAGATGAAATCGATCGTCGTGTGAAAGATGCAGCAAAAATTTTAGGACTTGAACAATATTTAGATAGAAAACCGAAAGCATTATCAGGTGGACAGCGCCAACGTGTTGCGTTAGGTAGAGCAATCGTTCGAGATGCAAAAGTTTTCTTAATGGATGAACCATTATCAAACTTAGATGCTAAACTCCGTGTTGCAATGCGCTCAGAAATTTCTAAGCTACATCATCGCCTTGGAACAACAACAATTTATGTAACACATGACCAAACAGAAGCAATGACTATGGCTTCGCGTCTTGTCGTTATGAAGGATGGAAAAATCCAACAAATTGGAACTCCAAAAGAAGTATACGAAACGCCAGAAAACATTTTCGTGGGTGGATTTATCGGCTCACCAGCGATGAATTTCTTCCGTGGTAAATTGACTGAAACCGATTTCGTTATAGACAATACTATAAAAATTAAAGTATCTGAAGGAAAAATGAAGATGCTACGTGAACAAGGCTATGTAAATAAGGAAATTGTTTTAGGTATTCGCCCCGAAGACATTCATGATGAACTACTATTTTTAGAAGCTTCGCAATCTACTGCCTTCACAACAAAAATTGAAGTCGCTGAATTATTAGGTGCTGAATCCATTTTATATATGAAACTTGGAAATCAAGATTTTGCAGCACGTGTAGATGCAAGACATACATTTTCACCTGGTGATCAAATTAAATTAGCATTTGATATGAATAAAGCACATTTCTTTGATAACCAAACTGAACAACGTATTCGCTAAAAAATTTATCTTTACTATACACATACAAAAAAACCGTCCACATATATTGAGGGCGGTTTTTATTATTATACTAGGGCTTCTACTGTATGAAATGATTGTCCTTTTGTGCTAATAATACCGAAAATCGGTAAATCACTAAGCACCACTTCTTCTTGCTGTTTCATAAAAGATGACGTTAATTGTTTTATCTCTATCCAAACGTCATTAATACAAAGTACATTGGAATCGTTCTCTTGTTGGCGAGAAAAAATAGAATCTATTTTATATAAACCTGCATTTTGAAAAAGCATATCAATGCGACTGAATGCATTCAAAGTAATGCTAATAACGCGTTGCCAATCTCCTTGCTTTCCCATATCATAGGATACAAAAAGTGCCTCTCCGCCTAGATTCATAATTTCCTCCACTGTTGCTTGTCCACTCTCTTGATCAATGTCCGTCACAATAACTTTTGCGCCTTGTTTAGCCAACAAAAGAGCTGTATTACGTCCAATACCGATGCCACCGCCAGTTACGATAGCAACTTTTCCTGCAAGCTTCATTTTCATTACCCCTTCTATAAGTCTTACCGTCATTCAGTATACTCCTTTATAAGATTAATCTGCAAGCAAGAAAATTGCTATCTCATTTGTAAACGTTTACTTTTTATCCTTCTTTTTTCTTATTATTACGCTGGTCGAAAACTAAACCGATGAAAATTAAAATCCCCCAAAAGATTACACTACCTCCAGTCATTTTAATCTCCCCCTTATTATATAAAGTGAAATTTTAATCAGCCCCAATATGGCGGAATAAAGATATTATTTTTAATCATTATATCATTTTCTTAA
>NZ_JBNLYE010000569.1:0-1951 GCF_050172095.1 Bacillus sp. GMs2/2 | reverse complement strand
AATTACAGTTTTCGTATTGACTATTTTTCATATCTTTATTTGTAACTACACTCTCTTTATTTGAGCTTGTTTTTATTCTTTTCACGTAACAATACTCATCTTCCGATTCAAAAATCATTTGGTAGCCCATCTTTTTATAAAAGTGATGATTATTAATTTGTCTACTAGATGTTTCGAGATCCCAAATCTTTATGTTTGGATATTCCTTTTCTATTAATTTCATAACATGTGATCCAATGCCTTTTCCTTGATAAACAGGATTTACAAAAATACGATCAATTCGACCGTACGACTTACCAGAAATCGTAACTATTATCCCTCCGATTATTTCTTTATCCATTACAACTTTGAAAGAATCCAATTCTTCAATGGAATATTCCATCATTTCAACTGAAGAATATCCTGGCGGTTGAATGTTATAATCAATGACATCATCTTGGCCGTATAGCCATTGTTTTGCTTCTGCATCAAATGTTCTTTTCATTATTTCTGTTAATTTCTCAGCATCTAAAATTGTAGCTTTTTCTATAGATATCATTGTTGTTTTCCCCTTCATTATTACAAACCAATAATTTTTGTGAATGCCATAATTATCAATTCACTTTTGTTTTTAA
This sequence comes from Bacillus sp. GMs2/2, assembly GCF_050172095.1. Lineage (NCBI taxonomy): Bacteria > Bacillati > Bacillota > Bacilli > Caryophanales > Bacillaceae > Bacillus > Bacillus sp. GMs2/2. Next base: position 1,337 of record NZ_JBNLYE010000569.1, on the reverse strand, counting down.
TGCTTTTCCCATTATTACATATGGAACGTCATTTTTACTTGGATGAAATGGCTCCAATACATTTATCCAATCTAATCTTTCATATAACGAACGTGCTTTTTCATTGTTTATTTGTGTTGTTAAAACACTCGTTCTATTTGAAACTCCTTCTAGTAATTTATTATGTAATTTCGTTCCAAGACCTTTATTTTGATATTGTGGGTGAACTGCTAACTCTACAAATTCAAAACAATCTTGCAACCATTCGTCTACTTGCTCTAGATGTAACGCTTCTCTCATTAATTGATTATAGTACTGTCCCTCCATTGAGCGATAACCATAAGTAAAACCAACTACTTCATTTTCATCATTTATTGCTACTATACCTTTAAAACCTGTATATTCTATATGCCTATTCATTCGCTCGATTATTTCATTGAAATTTATTTTCTCAAATACTTTACAATACAATTTTGCCATATCCCCAATTAAGATTTCATCTTTTTCAATGCTTACGAATTTCACTTTATCCCCCCCTGTTAAACATTTACATACTTAAAATTTTAAAAACAAAGAAAATTAATACTAATCACTCTCTTTACTATTAAACTACAAATCACCCTATATTTTCCACAATTACTTAGTATTAATGAATAAAAGAAGAGACCATGTAATATAAACATGTTCTCTTCTTTTATTCATTTTCAATTTTATTCCGCTATTTGCCGGGCAGTAAGACCCCCACCTCAAAATTCAGCGAAAGCAAAGAAGTTAGGTGGGGGATCAATTGCCCGTAAAATCCCGATTGGTGAGGGCTGACCCCCCCACTGATTAAAGTTTCACTTTATATAATTAAAAATTAGATATTACTTAAGCCACTCATTGCAAGTATTACTTAACTGCTGTAAATCTTCTATAAATTGACTCGCATCATATCCATCACAAACCGAATGATGTACTTGCAATGAAACTGGTAGCATAACCTTATTTCCTTCGTTAAAATATTTCCCACAAGTTATAATTGGCAATAGAAAATTTTCATCATTATTAATATTAAGATTAAATCCAGTAAAACTAGTCCAAGGTATGCTAGAAATCGGAAATACATTAGGAGGAATATTTTCTTTCGTGAAAAGACCATGAACACTAGCATAGCATCTCATATCGTCTTCATAATTTTTATAGAAAGTGCGGAAATCACTTGAATAATCCGTCCATATACTTGAAAAAGACTTATCATCTTTATGAAAGATTGTATAACTCGGTATCATTTCCTCCCAATAGCCTAAAACTCCTTCATCGTTAAAACATGTTCGAAATTTTTTATGATTATTTACTACTCTAGAAATTAAATATAT
>NZ_JBNLYE010000568.1:0-1952 GCF_050172095.1 Bacillus sp. GMs2/2 | reverse complement strand
GGAAAGAGAAAATATATAGTAATTCAAATGAAAAGACAAATCAGAGGGAATTAGAGAAAAATTTTAATGCTGAGCTTATAGCTGATGATGATAACCATCCAACATCAGGGTTTGGAGCATATGCCTTACGAAGTAAAGATACGGATGAGATTTTCATAGTATACGTTGGAACTCAACCGAATCAGGTAGGCGATTTAGCAACCGATGGAGCAATTGGGCTACATAATTTAACTAATTCACCTATATTGGGGTCATTAGCGGAATTTCAGTATAGTCAAGCAGAAAAATTTTATGAAAAAGTCAAGGCGAAGAATAAAGGAAAGAAGATAACTTTACTAGGGCACTCCTTAGGTGGCGGAGCAGCGAATACAGTTGCATTAAGACATCAAGAAGATAATATAAACGTATTAGCTTTAAATCCTGCGCCTGTTTTAAATAAAGATGTGGTTAAGTACGGATACGGGACCAATATGAAAAATTGCCGCAGTCTTATAAATGAATATGATCCTTTGTATGGTGCCATTAAGGCCGCAGATTTTGTAATACCTGGACAGGTTTATAAAATGGAAAATGGGGAAGGGCATTCTTTTTTATATGATCCAAAATTTTATTCTAGGAATGGGAATGTAGCAATAGATAAATTGAAAAAGGTTAGCGAAACAGGATTTGATTGGAAATTTGGTTTTTTAGAAATATCAGAATCTGCTGGGGACCTATATAAAGGAATCACTGGAAAAAAAACATTAAGTACAACAGAAGAAGTTGTAGTGGATTTAGTGGTAAATGGAACCCCAGTCAGTGCAATTCTAGTTGCAATAACAGTAGTGGGAGATACTAGTGCTCTAGCAACAAAAATAGCAAGTATAGGTGTAGAAACAGGAAAAAAAGCTTTGAAATTTAGTAAGGAAGTTATACAAGAAGTTAGAAATCAGGTGAATGCGGCTGTGGATTGGATAGAGAATAAATTAGCAAAATGTAAGGAAAAGGTACTTGAAGTGTTAGAATCAGTATTTAACGCAGCTGTAGATTTTTTAGTAGGATGCATCATTCTTTATTTATCCCGTGATGAAATTATAGCAATTGCAAAAGAAGTAGCATCTTCTCTTGTTCAAGATATTTTAGATGTATTTAAAGGTGACTTTGAAATTGATACAAATATTGCTTCAATTGCTGGAGATTATGTAAGAAGCCATCGCCAATCATTATTAAACTATTTTATGAATGATGGTAGTAGAGGATTAAATCGTTCATTATTAGTAGAGATTTCCAGAGATGTGAACGAACTTTCAAATGATTTAAAAGAGTTAAGTCAAGATGTAACAGATGCGGTAATTTCTATGATAGCAAAAGATGAAGAGTTAGCTTCGGTTTCCTATTATTGATAAATGTTAAGGAAGGGGGTATGAGGATGGATTTACATATGATAATGTCGAGGGTTCATAGTACATTTCCGGACAGTGGTGGGCGAGATCAAATTATTAACGTTGTTATGCAACTTGAAAAAGCAGCTGTATCTTTGACAGGAGATATTAGAAGATTAGAAAGTAGTATTGATAATAGTTTGCAAGGTAAAACACGTGATGCTTTTATTGATCGTATCCGCCAATTAGAAAAAAGGCGACAAAAAATAGAAGAGAAAATTATCGTATTAAAAGGATCGGTGAATTAATATGAAAGATTATATGGAGAAAGTTTTGCCTTTAGGAAGTGTAGTGAGGTTGAGTACTGAGGAAGAAAAAGATGTAGAGTATGTAATTACTACAAGAGGAATACTTCTCGATGAAGACACTTTCTATGATTATGGTGGGGTATTACACCCAGTAGGATTGACGGCAGAGACATATAAATTATTCAATGACTTTGATATTTTAGAAGTAAAATTTGAAGGATATAAAAATTCTATTGAAGGAAAATTTGCTCATAATTTTAAAATATGGCGAAATGAATTTGTA